>NZ_JBJIAJ010000006.1:0-281691 GCF_045310925.1 Mycobacterium sp. SMC-15
CCCCCCCCCCCCCCCCCCCCCCCCCCCCCCCCCCCCCCCCCCCCCCCCCCCCCCCCCCCCCCCCCCCCCCCCCCCCCACCGTTAGCGCTTGAGCCGGATCTTCCACCACACCAGCACGGTGTAGAACACCGACAACAGCGCCAGCATCCCCATGTCGAGCAGCCAGATGCCCTTGGTGTGGTCCCACAGGTGATCTTTGGGGATCTGCGGGACGTTGACCAGCTTGTTGAAGTCGATCGCCGAGGCGCCCGCGGCATATCCCCACCGGCCCGGTGTCACCCAGGCGGCCTCGGCCAGCCCGGCGCGCCCGGTCACCGGGATCATGCCGCCGGCCAGCACCAGCTGCGACATGATCGAGACCACCAGCATCGGCATGATCTGCTCATTGGACTGCGCGAACGCCGACAGGGCCAACCCCAGCACCGCCGAGGCCACACAGGTCCCGGCCACGGCCAGGAACAAGTCGAAATTGGCGCTGCCGAACATCACGGCGCCCTGCGTCGGCCCGCCCTTGCCCAGGATCACGATGGTGGTGGCGACCGCCCCCTGCACCGTGGCGAATGCGCAGAACACCGTGACCTTGGCCAGCAGATAGGCCACGGTCGACAGGCCCACCGCCTGTTCTCGTTTGAAGATCGGGCGTTCGCCGATCAGATCTCGAATGGTCAGCGCGGTGCCCATGAAGACCGCGCCGATGATGAGCAGCACCATGATGTACTGCGGCTCGGTCGGCGCATCAGGCCCGGGCATCCCGAGCCCACCGTTGCCCTTCACCGTCAGTGACAGTGCGCCCACGATGAAGGGAAGCACGGCCAAGAAGACCGAATAGCCGCGGTCGGAGATGATCAGCCGGACTTGACGGCGTGCGATTGTCGACAGCTGCTTGCGCAGGCTTTCCGGGGGCGGGCTGCCCAAGTCGGCCGGGGGCGTCGAGGGGACCGCAGCGGCCGGGCCCTTGGGGCCGCCGTCGCGCTCCAGGAACCGCCGGTTGGCTTCGTCCGGGTCGGCTCCGACGTTGGCGAAGATGTCGGCGTAGTTGTCCGCCCCCATCGCCGGAAAGACCTCTTTGGGCGGGCCGGAGAACGCAGTCTTGCCGCCCGGGGCGATCAGCAGAATCTGGTCGCACACGTCGAGGTAGGACACCGAGTGGGTGACCACCATGACCACGCGGCCGGCGTCTGCCAGACCGCGCAGCATCAGCATCACCTGACGGTCCAGGGCCGGATCCAGCCCCGAGGTCGGCTCGTCGAGCAACAGCAGGGACGGTCCGGTCAGCAGCTCCAGGGCCACCGAGGCGCGCTTGCGCTGGCCGCCGGAGAGCTTGTCCACTCGGGTGTCGGCGTGCTTGGTCAGCTCGAGTTCCTCGAGCACCTGCGCCACTGCCTTGTCCCGGTCGGCTTTGCTGCTGTCCGGCGGCAGGCGCAGCTCGGCGGCGTAGCCCAGGGCCTGGTTGACGGTGAGCTGCCGGTGCACCACATCGTCCTGCGGCACCATCCCGATCCGGCTGCGCAACGAGGCGTACTCGGTGTGGATGTTGTGGCCCTCGAAGGTGACCGATCCGGCGGTGGGCTTGGTGTAGCCGGCGATCAGTCGTGACAGCGTCGTCTTGCCGGCACCCGAGCCGCCGATGATCGCGGTCAGGGTGCCGGGGCGGGCCGTCAGTGTGATGTCGTTGAGCAGTCGTTTGCCGCCCTCGACGTCGAAGCAGACATCCCGAACCTCAAGCCCTCCAGTCCGCGAGGCGGCTTCGGTGCGGCGTAGCAGGGTTCCGCCGGTGAATTCCAGGTCGACGTTGCCGATCGTGACTAGGTCGCCTTCGGACAGGATCGCCGAGCCGATCCGGACGCCGTTGACGAATGTGCCGTTGATGCTTCGGCTGTCGCGGATCTCGGTGCCCAGCGGCGTGGCGATCAGCATGGCGTGGTGGCGCGAGGCCAGCACATCGGAGATCACCACGTCGTTGTCGGTGGCGCGGCCGATGGTCAGGGCCCCGACCGGGGCGTCCGGCGCGGAGCTGGAGGCCGGCCGCAGGATGTCGATCATGCGGGTGGCGATGTTGCCGACTTCGGGCGGCGTAGCCGACACCGGGGCCATCCGAGTGGAGGGCTGGTGCGGGGCGAACACCTCGGCGGGTGCCACCGGGGGCGCGGGCGGTTGGGCGGGAGATTGGTAGCCGGGGCGCAGTCCTGCATCGGAGGCAGGGCTGGGGGGACCGGACTGATATGCCGGCGGCCGGTGCGGGGCGGGCGGCGGTGGATACGGCGCCGGTCCGGATTGCGGCCGGTAGGGCTGTTGCACGCCGGGGTGCCCGGCCGACCGCAGGTCCGGGTGGTGCCCGAGATCGGGAGCAGCCGCATACGGCGCGGGTTCGGGCGGCGATGGCCAGCCAGACGGCTGTGGCGGCCGGCTCGGTCGTGCGATTCCTGGCTGGCCGGGCTGCGGCACCTGGATCGAGACGGTCTGCGGCGGCCGGCCGGCCTGGCCCTGGTGCCGTCCCACCTCGAAGGAGACCCGCGGTCCGTCCGGGTTGCCGAGGTTGACTGCCTGCCCGTCGCGGATATCGACGACGGGCACCCGCTGGCCGTTGACGTAAATGCCGTTCAGCGAGCCGTTGTCGATCCCCAACCACCGACCCTGCTCGAAGCGCAGTAGTAGGTGAGCGCGGGATACCAAGGGGTGCGGGATGCGGACGTCGGCCCGCAGGTCGCGCCCGATGACCACGTCGTGGCCTGCGGAGAACGTGCCTTGTGACCCGTCGTGGCGGACGGTCAGCACCGGCGGGGCTGGGTGACTCATTGACGTCAACTCTAGCGAGTTGCGTCCGGGGCGCCGGTAACGACGCAGTGCGTGCGCCGGTAGATCGTCGGCATGCACTGGTTGCAGTGCGTGCACTCCGACAGCGTCATCGAGTCTTCGGCGATCCGGTTGACCAGGTCCGGTTCGGCCAGCAGCGCCCGGGCCATCGCGACGAACTCGAATCCCTCGGCCATCGCCTGATCCATCGTCGCTCGGTTGGTGACACCGCCCAAAAGGATCAGCGGCATCGACAACTCGGCGCGAAACAGCCGGGCGTTGTCCAACAGGTAGGCGTCGGTATAGGGGTACTCACGCAGGAATCTGTTGCCGGTCATCCGCATGCCCCAGCTCAACGGCGGAGGGAATACGCTGGCGAACTCCTTCACCGGGGCGTGGCCGCGGAACAGGTACATCGGGTTGACCAGCGAGCTGCCGGCCGTGAGCTCCAATGCGTCCAGGCCGCCGTCGTCCTGCAGCCACCTCGCGGTGGTCAGCGACTCGTCCAGACTGATGCCGCCGCGGACTCCGTCGGCCATGTTCAGTTTGGCCGTCACCGCGATCTGTCCGCCCACCGCGCGATGCACGGCCGCCACGATGCCGCGGGCCACCTTGGCCCGGTTGGCCAGCGATCCGCCGAACTCATCGGACCGGCGGTTGATCAGCGGACTGAGAAACGAACTCGCCAGATAGTTGTGGCCGAGATGGATCTCCACGGCGTCGAACCCGGCGTCGACGGCGTAGCGGGCGGCGTCGGCGTGCTGGGCGATGACCTTGTCGATGTCGTCGCGGGTGGCCTTCTTGGCGAAGCGCATGCCGATCGGGTTGAAGAACCGCACCGGGGCCAGGGCGCGGGCCTTGTTGGAGCGCGCGTCGGCGACCGGGCCGGCATGGCCGATCTGAGCGCTGACCAGGGCGCCCTCGGCGTGTACCGCGTCGGTGAGTCGGCGCAGCCCCGCTACCGCCTCCGGGCGCATCCACAGCCCGTCGTTGGAGGTGCGACCGCCCTGCGAGACCGCGCAGTAAGCCACGGTGGTCATGCCCACTCCGCCGGCGGCCGGCAGCCGGTGATACTCGATCAGATCGTCGGAGGCCAGTGCACCAGGCGTGCGGTTCTCGAACGTCGCAGCCTTGATGATCCGGTTGCGCAACGTGATCGGGCCGAGTTTGGCGGGACTGAAGACGTCGGGAACTCCCATAGCGGGAGCCTACAAGCGGCGCGCTGCGAACAGGCGCCCTGCCGCACCGCAATATCTGTGCCGTCGCCGCCAACCGGCCGGAACTCGGCGGCTACATGCCACAATGTCCGGCGTGGGTGCGATGACGTTGGACGGCAAGGCCACGCGCGACGAGATCTTCGTCGACCTTCAGGCACGGGTGGCGGCGCTGACCGCCGCCGGGCGTACGCCCGGTCTGGGCACCATCCTGGTCGGTGACGACCCCGGCTCACACGCCTATGTGCGCGGCAAGCACGCCGACTGCGCCAAGGTCGGCATCACCTCGATCCGCCGTGACCTGCCCGCGGACTGCAGTCCGGCCCAGCTCAACGACACCATCGACGAGCTGAACGCCAACGACGAGTGCACGGGCTACATCGTGCAGCTGCCGTTGCCCAAACACCTGGACGAGAACGCGGCACTTGAGCGCGTCGATCCGGCCAAGGATGCCGACGGGCTGCATCCGACCAACCTGGGCCGGCTGGTGCTGGGCACGCCGGCGGCGCTGCCGTGCACCCCGCGCGGCATCGTGCACCTGCTGCGTCGCTACGAGGTGCCGATAGCCGGCGCCCATGTCGTGGTGATCGGACGTGGGGTGACGGTCGGGCGCCCGCTGGGACTGCTGCTGACCCGTCGGTCGGAGAACGCCACCGTCACGCTCTGCCACACCGGGACCCGCGATTTGGCGGAGCTGACTCGCCAGGCGGACATCATCGTCGCCGCGGTTGGGGTGCCGCACATGCTCACCGCCGACATGGTGCGTCCGGGTGCGGCCATCGTCGACGTCGGTGTTTCGCGTACCGACGCCGGACTGGTCGGCGACGTCCACCCCGACGTGTGGGAGGTGGCCGGCCACGTGTCCCCCAACCCCGGTGGGGTGGGTCCGCTGACCCGGGCTTTCCTGCTGACCAACGTCGTGGAACGAGTCGAGAGCACGCTGTGAAGGTTGCCGACGTTCGCCGGGTGATCGCCGCACAGTGGCCGATCCTGGTGGTCGGGCTGATCTTCACGGCGGCGTTCGTGCTGGCCGGAGCGAACTTCTGGCGGCGCGGTGCGCTGCTGATCGGGATCGGGACCGGGGTGGCTGCCGGGCTACGCCTGGTGTTGTCCGAGGACCGGGCCGGGCTGCTGGTGCTGCGGGACCGGGGGCTGGATTTCGCGACGATGACGACCGCGGCGACGGTGATGCTCTACGTGGCCGCGACGATCGACCCGCTCGGGACCAGCTAGTTCGTTTTTGACCGGCCCGACAATTGTTCGGCCGGGCGCGACGACGCGTATTCGCCCATCTCCCAACCAGATCGCGCCCCGTGTTTGATAGCCCTGCTCTGGGGGAACACGTGTGCGGTCGGCTGTGTCGCGGAGGGGGCGTTGCCCACAATGAGTTCATCGCAAAAGCAGTCCTCGTGAAATCGCTTGGTGCAGCGGAGGAACAGATGAGCGACGTCGAACTGATACCGGATGTGGATCACATTCGGTCGCACTACGACCGGTCCAACGAATTCTTCCGGCTGTGGCTGGATCCGACGATGACCTACAGCTGCGCATATTTCGAACGCGACGATATGACGCTGGAACAGGCTCAGATGGCCAAGGTGGACTTGGCGCTGGGCAAGTTGGGCCTGCGGCCCGGGATGACGTTGCTCGATATCGGGTCTGGCTGGGGCTCCACCATGCGGCGGGCCATCGAGAAGTACGACGTCAACGTCATCGGGCTGACGCTGAGCGAAAACCAGTTGACCCACTGCGAAGAGAAGTTCGCCGAGATGGACAGCCCGCGCCGCAAACAGGTGCGCCTGCAGGGCTGGGAGGAATTCGACGAACCGGTGGACCGCATCGTATCGCTGGGCGCCTTCGAGCACTTCGCCGATGGCGTCGGCACCTACGAGCGCTACGACGACTTCTTCACCATGTGCCACCGAGTGCTGCCCGACGACGGCGTCATGCTGCTGCATTCCATCGTGGTGCCCACCGCAGAAGAGGGCGAGCGGCGGGGGCTGAAGAAGACGATGTCGCTGCTGCGCTTCATCCACTTCATCCTGACCGAGATCTATCCAGGCGGGCGGTTGCCGCAGATCTCGATCGTCGACGAGCATGCGACCCGCTGCGGCTTCTCGATCACCCGTCATCAGTTGATCGGGTCGAACTACGTACGCACCTTGGACACCTGGGCAAAGGCACTCGAAGCGCACAGGGCCCAGGCGATTGAGCTCAAAGGCGAGCAGACGTACGAGACGTTCTTGAAGTACCTGACCGGTTGCCGGGAGCTGTTCCGGGACGGTTACACCGACGTCTGCCAATTCACGATGGAAAAGCCAGTGGCATAAGAGAACTCGAAGGGAGAGGGGTGGCGCGGATGACCGATCTCAAGCCGTACTACGAAGAGTCGCAAGCGGCATATGACATCTCCGATGACTTCTTCGCGTTGTTCCTCGATCCGACGATGGCCTACACCTGTGCGTACTTCGAGCGCGACGACATGACCTTGGAGGAAGCGCAGAACGCTAAGTACGACTTGGCATTACGCAAACTCAATCTCGAGCCGGGCATGACGGTGTTGGACGTTGGCTGCGGCTGGGGGGCGGGGCTGGCCCGGGCGGTGACCAAGTTCGACGTGAACGTCATCGGTATCACGCTCAGTCGCAACCATTGCGCGCGCAGCGCGGCCACGCTGGCGGCGATCGACACCGAGCGTCATGCGGAGGCTCGACTACAGGGCTGGGAGGAGTTTGACGAGAAGGTCGATCGGATCTTCACCATCGAGGCGTTCGACGCGTTCAAGAAAGCCCGCTATGCGGCGTTCTTCGAACGTGCCTACGAGATCCTGCCCGATGACGGCCGAATGTTGTTCCACAGCATCTTCACCTACCCCCAGACCTATTGGCGCGAGCACGGCATCAAAGTGACGATGAGCGACTTGCGCTTCGTCCGATTCCTCGGCAAGGAGATCTTTCCCGGCGGGGAGATGGCAGGCCGCGACGACATCTACGAATACTCCCAAGGCGCCGGATTTCGGATCCAGGACGCCCTTTTGATGCCGGAGCACTACATCCGGACCTTGGACATGTGGGCGGCCAATCTGCGGAACAACCGCGAACGTGCCATCGCCACCCAGTCCGAGGAAGTGTACGAGCGCTACCTGCGCTATCTGACCGGCTGCGCAGACCTCTTCCGCAGAGGGATCAGCAATGTCGGGCAGTTCATCCTGACCAAGTAGCGGCCCGAAGCGAGGCTTGGACATGGCTAGACGGACTCGGCTCTCCACCGGGAACGGCCTTCCCGAGGTCGTCGTCACCGGTGTCGCGATGACGACTGCGCTGGCGACGGACGCCGAGGACACTTGGAAGAAGCTGCTGGATGGACAAAGTGGCATCCGTAAGCTCGACGACCCCTTCGTCGAGCGGTTCGACCTCCCGGTACGGATCGGCGGGCATCTGCTCGAGGACTTCGACCACGAGCTGAACCGCAAGGAACTCCACCGGCTGTCATACCTGCAGAAGATGGCGGTGATCCTGGGTCGACGGGTCTGGGCGAATGCCGGCTCGCCGGAGGTGGATCCACGCCGACTGCTGGTGTCGATCGGCACCGGGCTCGGCTCCCCGGAGGAACTGGTCTGGGGCTACCAAGGCATGGTGGAACGCGGCATGAAGGCGGTCTCTCCGCTGGGCGTGCAGAAATACATGCCCAATGCGGCTGCCGCTGCCGTCGGCCTGGAACGCGGCGCCAAAGCAGGTGTCTTCACCCCGATCTCGGCATGTGCTTCCGGTGCCGAAGGTATCGCTCAGGCCTGGCGCAACATCGTCTACGACGAGGCTGACATCGCCATCTGCGGCGGAGTCGAGACCAAGATCGAAGCGGTCCCGATCGCGGGATTCGCCGCGATGCGTATCGTGTTGTCCACCCACAACGACGACCCGGCCGGTGCCTGCCGGCCGTTCGACGTCGACCGCAGCGGGTTCGTGTTCGGCGAGGCCGGCGCCTTGTTGGTCATCGAGACTCTTGAGCACGCAAAGGCGCGTGGCGCAACCATTCTCGGCCGGTTGATGGGCGCTGGTATCAGCTCGGACGGCCACCACATCGTGGCGCCCGATCCGCAGGGGGAGCGCGCGGGCTACGCCATGACCCGGGCGATGGACCTTGCGGGTCTGGCTCCGACCGACATCGACCACATCAATGCCCACGCCACCGGAACCCGGATCGGGGATCTGGCCGAGGCCCAGGCGATCAACAACGCCATGGGCGGGCACCTCGCCGCGGTGTATGCACCGAAATCCGCTCTCGGTCATTCGGTCGGGGCGGTCGGTGCGGTGGAGGCGATTCTGACAGTGCTGGCGCTGCGGGACGGCGTGGTTCCGCCGACGCTGAATCTGCACCGCATCGACCCAGAGATCGACCTGGATGTCGTGGCCGGTGACGTACGGGTGGGGGACTACCGATACGCGATCAGCAATTCCTTCGGATTCGGTGGCCACAACGTGGCCCTCGCGTTCGGAAAATACTAGAAGAGGGGGGGTGCTTTCGGCCGCCAGCCGAGAGCACATTGTCATGCCGAAAAATCTGACACCGCATTTCAAAGACGTGCAGGCGCACTACGACCTGTCCGACGAGTTCTTCCAGCTCTTTCTCGACCCGACCCAGACCTACAGCTGCGCCTACTTCGAGCGTGACGACATGACGCTGGAGCAAGCCCAGATCGCCAAGATCGACCTTGCCCTGGGCAAGCTGGGCCTGCGACCGGGTATGACGCTGCTCGACATCGGCTGCGGCTGGGGGGCCACCATGCGGCGAGCCGTTGAAACCCATGACGTCAACGTCATCGGACTGACCTTGAGCAAGAATCAGGCGGTCCATGTGGAGGCCATGTTCGCCGGCATGGACAGCCAGCGCACCAAGCGCGTTCTACTGGAGGGCTGGGAGAACTTCAGCGAGCCGGTCGATCGGATCGTGTCCATCGGCGCTTTCGAGCACTTCGGGCATGAACGCTATGAGGACTTCTTCACCATGGCCCACGCCGTTCTGCCGGCCGACGGAGTGATGCTGCTGCACACCATCTCCGGATTGACGCTGCCGCAGATGGCCGAACGTGGCATGCCGCTGACCTTCGCGATGGCCCGGTTCATCAAGTTCATCGCCACCGAGATCTTTCCCGGCGGCCGGCTGCCCACCATCGAGATGGTTGAAGAGCACTCGGCCCAAGCGGGTTTCACCCTAACCCGACGGCATTCGCTGCAGCCGCATTACGCCAGGACCCTGGACTGCTGGGCGGCAGCGCTGGAAGGCAACAAAGACAAGGCCATCGAGATCCAAGGACAAGAGGTCTATGACCGCTACATGCATTACCTGACCGGGTGCGCCAACGGCTTTCGCACCGGATACATCGACGTCAACCAGTACACGTTGCAGAAGCAGGTCGGCGATGACTGATACTCCGGCTGCCCGGACCTTACGGCCGCATTTCGCCGACGTCCAGGCTCACTATGACCTCTCCGATGACTTCTTCGCGCTGTTTCAGGACCCGACCCGTACCTACAGTTGTGCCTATTTCGAGCCACCGGAGCTGTCACTGGCACAGGCCCAGATCGCCAAGATCGACCTCAACCTCGACAAGCTCGACCTGAAGCCCGGAATGACGTTGCTC
This sequence comes from Mycobacterium sp. SMC-15, assembly GCF_045310925.1. Lineage (NCBI taxonomy): Bacteria > Bacillati > Actinomycetota > Actinomycetes > Mycobacteriales > Mycobacteriaceae > Mycobacterium > Mycobacterium sp. SMC-15. The sequence goes on from NZ_JBJIAJ010000006.1 coordinate 9,649, forward strand.
GATATCGGCTGCGGCTGGGGGTCGACGATGAAGCGGGCGCTGGAGAAGTACGACGTCAACGTCGTCGGCCTCACCCTGTCGAAGAATCAGCACGCCTACACCCAGCGACTGCTGGACACCGTCGACACCGATCGTGAGCGCCGAGTACTGCTGCACGGGTGGGAAGAGTTCGATCTGCCGGTCGATCGGATCGTTTCCATTGAGGCGTTCGAGCACTTCGGCCATGAACGCTACGACGACTTCTTCGCGCGGTGTTTCGACATCCTGCCCGCCAACGGGCGAATGACGATCCAGAGCAGCGTGAGCTATCACCCCTATGATCTGAATGCGCGAGGTAAGAAGCTGACGTTCGAGACCGCGCGGTTCATCAAGTTCATCCTCACCGAGATCTTCCCCGGCGGGCGACTGCCCACCACCGACATGATGGTGGAGCATGGCCAGAAAGCCGGTTTCGCTGTTCCCGAAGCGCTTTCGCTGCGGCCGCACTACATCAAGACCTTGCGGATCTGGGCCGATGCGCTGGAAGCCAAGAAGGACATGGCCATCGCGATTCAGTCCGACGAGGTGTATCAGCGCTACCTGAAGTACCTGCGCGGGTGCGAGTACTACTTCATCGACGAGGTACTCGACGTCAGCCTGGTCAGCTACCTCAAGCCGGCCGCTGCGACGGCCGGTTAGAACCCGGGGATGGCCGGAATTGCCGGAACCCCGCCGGATAGGCCGGGGATACCGACCGACATCCCCGGGATCTGCGGCAGATCCGGCACCTGACCGCTGGCCAGCTGAGACAGCATCTGCGGGCAATAGATCTGTACGGCGATCTCGGTGAACAGCTGCGCCATCTGCGGCGACATGGTGGGCCCGCCGCCCAGGCCGGCTACCGGGGCCGCCACGGACGCGGCGGTGCCCGCGGGCTCGGACAGCATGGGACACACTGACTGGCCGAGGGCCGCCGTTGCGGCTGGGTCGGCGACCGGGATGCCCGCCCCGGTCAGATCGGACAGGAACGAGGTGTCGACCGGGCTCGCCTGCGCAGGTGCCGCGAATCCGGTGACGGCCATCAGGCCTGCGAGTCCCACCCCGGTGCCCGCCTTGATCATGAAGCCTTGCATGCATCCCCCTCGTCGTGGTCCGGAGCCGAGCGGTTACCCGGGACGTGTCCGAACGTTCTGGTTGAAATCCTGCATCAAAGCGGTAACACCGGCGAGTCGGCCGGGTCACGGTTTGCCTACGACGCTGTCTCGCCCTGGCCAATGCCGCGGTTTCGGCACTTTGAGCCGAACCCGCCACTCCGACCGCTAGGTTGTTGGAATCATTCATTAAGCACACATGCAACGCTCAGTTTTTATGGGGACGAAGAGAGGCCCACGGCAGATGGCTCGACGTCGCAGCGGCAAGGTCAATCGTCGGGTGGTCGGGCTGGGCGCCGCAATGGGCTCGGCCTTGGTGTTCGGCGTGGCATTGCCGGCCCCGGCGGGCGCCGAGGTGTTCGACGACGTGCTGGAGCAGGCGATGGCCCCGTTCGTGGACGCGGCAACGCACACCGTCGACTGGTCCGCGCTGTCGAGCCTGGCGGCTTGGGACGCGTTCTTCGATCCGGCGCACTGGAACGATGTCCTGACCGGGATCGCCGGAGCGCCGAGCGTGGGCGCAGCCGATGCGACGGAGTGGATGCAGCAGCTCATCTACACGCCGCTGCACACCGGCATCGAAAACTGGATCCATGCCGCCGGACCCACTCCAATCCTGGACGGGCTCAACGAGTTCAGCAGGGCACTGGGTTGGGGCGCGATGATCGCCGACGGCACGGCAGGAACCGAGGCCCACCCTGACGGCGGTGACGGGGGCTGGCTGTTCGGCGATGGCGGTGCCGGCTGGGACAACACCGCTGGCGGTGGCGGCGGGGCCGGGGGAGCGGCCGGCATGTTCGGCAACGGCGGTGCCGGTGGTGCCGGGGGCGAGGGTGGACTCGGCGGAAATGGCGGAGACGGCGGTGCCGGCGGCTGGTTGATAGGCGTCGGCGGTGCCGGCGGCGACGCCGGCAACGGGGTCTATAGCGGTGCCGGAAGCTTGCCCGCGCTGGGCGGTGCCGGTGGAGCGGCCGGCATGTTCGGCATCCACGGCGCGGTCGGGCACTTCGGCACCCTGGCCGGCGCCCCGGACGGCGGCCCCTACACCGGCCTGTCCACCGCGGGCTCTTGGATCACCGACAGCGACGGCAAGGTGGTGATCCTGCACGGGGTCAATCAGGTCTACAAGATCGCGCCCTACACCCCGGGTGCCGACGGGTTCGGCGACGACGACGCGGCGTTCCTGGCCGCCAACGGCTTCAACGCCGTTCGGGTAGGAGTGCTCTGGGCCGGAGTGGAGCCGCAGCCGGGTGTCTTCGACGCCGACTACCTCGCCGCGATCAAACAGACCGTGCAAACCCTGGCCGACCACGGCATCTACAGCGTTCTCGACTTCCATCAAGATTTCTACAGCGCGGGCTTCGGCGGTGACGGCGCGCCGGACTGGGCGGTGCTGACCGGTGGGCTGCCCAACCCCGACGTGGGTCAGATCGGCACCTACCTGTTCAACCCCGCGCAGCTTCATGCCTGGGATGCGTTCTGGTCCAACGCCAAAGCCGAAGATGGGATCGGTCTGGCCAACCACTACGCGCGGTCGTGGCAATACGTCGCCGACTACTTCAAGGACGACGCCAGCGTGGCCGGCTACGGCATCATCAACGAGCCGTGGCCGGGTTCGCCGTGGCTGTCGAGCGTGCTGGGAAGCCCGCAGTTCGACGCCCAGACCCTGACTCCGTTCTACAACCAGATGGCCGCGGCGATTCGCTCGGTCGACCCGAACACGCCGGTGCTGTTCGAACCGACTTTCCTGTTCAACACGGTGGTACCGACGTCGTTGGGCGCCGTGGACGATCCACACGGGATCTTCGCGTTCCACAACTACTGCCTGGCGAATTCGGTGCTCGAGATCGACTTCGGTTGTGGGCTCAACTTCGACATCCTGTTGAACAACGCCGCGACATATGCCGACTCACACAACATTCCGGCGCTGATGACCGAGTTCGGTGCCACCGCCAACGTCAGTGTCATCGCCAATACCCTGGCGCACACCAATCCCTTCCGGTACGGCTGGCTGGAGTGGGCCTATACCGGCGGTGATGTCGCCAGCAGCTCTCCGGAGGGCCAGGCGCTGGTCTTCGACACGAATCTGCCGCCGGTCGGCGACAACGTCGACGCCGCCAAGCTGGCAGCGCTGGCCGAGCCGTACCCGCAGACGATCGCCGGCGTGCCGAATGCCTGGTCGTTCGCGGGCGGGATCTTCCACTTCAGCTACTCCACCGCGATGGCTGACGGCTCGGGCAGCTTCGCCGCCGACGCGCAGACCCGAATCGTGGTGCCGGCTCTGCAGTACCCGAACGGCTATCAGGTGGACGTCATCGGCGGGCACGTGGTGTCGGGACCGGGGTCCTCGGTGTTGGTCATCGCGGCCGACCACGGCGCCACCATCGTCGACGTACAGGTGAAGCCGGCGTAAGGCCGGTGGGCGCGGGCACTCCGGGGCCCGCTGGTCAAACCTTGGCGTTTCCTCTCAGTGCGCGGACGGCTATCAACATAAGTCGCATCATGGACATTAGGCCGGAGAAAATGCCTGTTCGGCGGAAGTTTCTACAGTAGAAAGTTTGAATTATTCAGAATTGCTTCAGGTTTTCATCATGTCGGCGTTAAGGTGCTGCGAGCAATTAGCAGTCCCGCGTTCGCTGCCGGAGGTCGCCATGAAGGTCAACCCCACATTCCACTCCCTGGGCGTTGCGGCAGTGGCCGTGACCAGCGCCGCGGCGGTGGTTGCCCCGCCAGTCATGACGCCGGCCTTGGCGTCCTCGATCGCTGGGGCCCGCACGGTGGTCGCCGACGTGGCGCTGCTCGACAACGTCGCGCTGGTCATGGGCGGCAGCGGCACGCCCATCCCGGGGACGTGGGACTTTCACTGGGCCGATCAATACCTTTCGCACCTCGGGTACGACGGCTACACCATGCAGGGCGTCTTCACCCCCGAAGGCCTGTACCCGGGCACCGGCGTCAAGAGCCTGCCGCTGGACACCTCGGTCGACCAGGGTGTGCGGATGCTCGACTCGACCATCCGCGATCACATCGCGGCCGGCGACAACCTGGTGGTCTACGGCGTCTCGCAGAGTGCCGTTCTCTCCTCGATCGAGATGAATCAGCTGCTCGCCTCCGGCAACGCCCCCGACCCCGACCAGCTGTCGTTCGTCTTGATCGCCAATGAGATGTTCCCCAACGGCGGCCTGTTGTCGCGCTTCGCCGTCCCCGAAGTCCCGCTGTACATCCCGTCGATGGGCATCGACTTCTACGGGGCGACGCCCGACACCCCGTACGCGACCGACATCTACATCGCCGAATACGACGGATTCGCCGACTTTCCGCGCTATCCGCTGAACTTCCTGTCGGTGCTCAACGCCGTGCTGGGAATCGCGCTGGTCCACGGCCCCGGCTACAGCCGGCCGGACTCCATCGACAGCGCACAGCTGTTGCTGGGATCCACCAACTACGACGGGCCCCTGACGCTGCCCGACGGCGCCTCGGCCGCCCTCAACACCGACTACTACATGATCCCGACGGAGATCCTGCCGCTGCTGCAGCCGTTGCTCGGCATCCCGGTGTTGGGCGAGCCGCTCTATGACCTGCTGGAGCCCGTCACCCGGATCCTGGTCGATCTGGGCTACGGCAACGTCGACACCTACGTCGACGGAGAACTGACCCATGGCGGCTGGGACATGGGTCCGGCCAATGTGCTCACCACCTACGGCGTGCTGCCGGATATCGATGTCATGACGTTGCTGAGCTCGCTGTGGCAGGGAGCGCAGCACGGATTCGACGACTTCATCTACGACCTCGGGCACCTGTCGCTGGGGAGCCCGGCGGACGCGCTCGGTTCGGGGATGGACTTCTCGCTGCCCAGTCTCCTCGACGTGGTCAACACGTTCTCGAGCGCGGCCGCCACGCTGTATTCGGTGCTGCTGCCGACCGCGGACATCATCAACGCCTTGCTGACCACCATGCCCGCCTACGACATCAGCATGTTCTTCAACGCATTCGGCAACGGCGACGACCTGCTGACCACACTGACGAACGCCATCGGAATGCCGATCGCGGCCGACGCCGGGCTGATCCCCACAGCCATCGGGTTCGAGCTGATGAGTGTGATGAGCGCCTTCCAGTCGATCGCCAACGACTTCACCGACCTGTTCAGCGCGTAGCGGGGAATCGCTGGCGCGGGAACGGCTTTGGCTTCGGTTACTTGGCCAGCGTGAACTGGTTGACGTCGAAGCGGCCCTCCCGGAATTCCTCGGCGCAGCCGGTCAGGTAACGCATGTAGCGCTCGTAGACCTCCTCGGACTGAAGCGCGATGGCCTCACACTCGTGCGCTTCCAATGCCTGCGCCCAGTGGTCGAGGGTCATTGCGTAGTGCTGCTGCAGTGACTGGATGCGGTTCACCGTGAATCCGGCTTTGACGGCGTGCTCCTTGACCAGCGCCACCGACGGCAGCTGCCCGCCGGGGAAGATCTCGGTCATGAGGAAGATCTGAAAGGCGGCCAGTTCGGCCGTCAGCTGCATGCCGTATTCGACTATCTGTTGCGGGGACAAGCCACAAATGGTGTGCAGCATCATCACCCCGTCGCTGGGCAGTGCCCGGTGGGCCATCGCGAAGAAGTCGTCGTAGCGGTCGTAGCCGAAGTGCTCGAACGCCCCGATGGACACGATCCGGTCGACCGGCTCGTCGAACTCCTCCCACCCGGCCAACAGCACTCGTCGGCTGCGCGGGGAGTCCATCGCGGCGAACATCGATTGCACATGGATGGCCTGGTGCTTGCTCAACGTCAGACCGACCACGCTGACGTCGTACTGTTCGATCGCCTGCTGCATGGTGGCGCCCCAGCCGCAGCCCACGTCGAGCAGCGTCATACCCGGGCGCAGGCCGAGCTTGCCGAGCGAAAGATCGATCTTGGCGAGTTGAGCCTCCTCCAGCGTCCAGTCGTAGTGCCGGAAGTAGGCGCAGCTGTAGGTCTGAGTCGGATCCAGGAAGAGCCGAAAGAAATCATCGGACAGGTCGTAATGGGCTTGTACATCAGCGAAATGTGGAGTCAGGCGGTGAGTCATGCGGATCGGCCCTTCGGGCAGCCGGGGCCTTGATGGATGCCAACCGTAGGGCCCCCCGGTTCCGGCCGACCGGAGCCGCATACCCGATGTCGGCGGGCATAAACACCTGCCGGTGTTAAGAATCCGAAAGTGTGGCGCGCGCGCACACCGTGATGTAGGGCAGCGCAAGCCCGGTGGACCCGACCAACGCCGGATGGGTGGCCAGTAGGTTGCGGACCTGGTCCAGGGTCTTGGTGCGTACCGCGTCCGGTGAGGTGATGCAGTAGCTGCGGGACGCGACCAGATCGATCAGGGCCTGCGGCGTCAGGTAGTTGGTCCACTCCACGTGGTGGCTTTCGATGTCACCGAAGGGCGCGGGCAGGCTCACCCCGGCGTCGACCACGTCGCGGGCATCTTCGCGGCCGATGATATTGCCGAGTTCCTTGACCCAGCCCAGCCGCTCATCGCGGGTGTTCCACACCAGCCCCAGCCGGCCGCCGGGGCGCAGCACCCGCACCAGCTCCGGGATGGCCCGGGCGGGGTCGAACCAATGCCAGGCCTGGGCCACCAGCACCGCGTCGACGCTGTTGTCCGGCAGCGGGATCTGCTCGGCCGACCCGAGCAGTGCCGGGGTGCCGGGCAGGGCGGCCGCCAGGACCTCGAGCATCTCGGCGATCGGGTCCACCGCCACCACGTCCAGGCCGCGTTCTACCAGGCGTGCGGTGAGTTTGCCGGTGCCGGCGCCCAGGTCAAGGACATCGCGGGCGCCCGGCGGCAGCAGCCAGTCGATGGCCTCCGGCGGGTAGGACGGACGACCCCGCTCGTAGGCGGCGGCTTGCGAACCGAACGACAGCGAACGGTCGCGGCGGCCCTGCTCGGACGGGCTCACCGCCGGCGGTCCCGCGCCGAGCTCGCCAAGTCCAGGGTCTGGCGGATCAGCTCGCCGACTCGGGCGGTGTCCAGCAGGAAGCCGTCGTGCCCGCAGTCGGAGTCGAGCACCTGCAGTCCGTCGCAGCCGGGCAGCAGCTCGGCCAGCTCGGCCTGCAACCGCAGCGGGTACAGCCGGTCCGAGGTGATCCCGGCGACCACCGCGGGGACCGGGCAGCCACGCAACGCCGCGGCCACGCCGCCGCGTCCGGCGCCCACGTCGTAGCTCGACAGCGAGTCGCTCAGGGTCACGTAACTGCCTGCGTCGAACCGCGACACCAGCTTGGCGCCCTGATGCTCCAAGTAGCTCTGCACCGCGTAACGCCCACCGTCGGCCGGGTCCTCCCCGTCCTGGGCGGCATTGCCGAAGCGCTGGTCCAGCTCGGCCTCGCCGCGGTAGGTCAGGTGCGCGATGCGCCGGGCGATCGCCAGGCCGGCCTCGGGACTGCGGCCGGTGCCGTGGTAGTCGCCGCCCTGCCAGTCCGGGTCGGCCTTGATGGCCGCGATCTGGGTGCTCTGCGTGCCGATCTGGTCGGCGGTGGCCCGGGCGCCGACAGCCAGCAGCAGGCCCGCGCCCACCCGGTCCGGGTGGCCGACCATCCACTCCAGTCCGCGGGCGCCACCCATCGAACCGCCCAGCACGGCGGCCACCTCGGTGACGCCCAGGGCGGCCAGCGCGGCGATGTCGGCCTGCACCTGGTCGCGAATCGTGATCGCGGGAAACTTTGAGCCCCAAGGCTTCCCGTTGCGGGCCAGGGATCCCGGACCGGTAGACCCGCGGCAACCGCCCAGCACGTTGGTGGCCACCGCGCACCAGCGATCGGTGTCGATCGGAGCGCCGGGGCCGATCACCCCGTCCCACCAGCCCGGAGTGGGATGGCCCGGCCCGGCGGGCCCGGTGACGTGGGAATCCCCGGTCAGTGCATGCAGCACCATGACGACGTTGTCGCGCTCGGGCGAGAGTTCGCCCCAGCGCTGCACAGCGATGTGCACGTCATCGAGCACCGCGCCGCTCTGCAGCGTCAGCGACCCGATGGCGACCACGCCGGTCTCTCCCTCGGCGGGCAATAGCTGCCTGGACACGTCGGAGATTGTCACCGGGGACCGCCTCAACGGGCCGCCAGCGCCGACGAGCCGCCGAGCTGTGTCGATGCCGCGGCGAAACCGAGCTCCAGGTCCGCCAGGATGTCCGCGATGCCCTCGATGCCGACCGCCAGCCGAACCAGGCCCGGGGTCACACCGCTGGCCAGCTGCTCTTCGGCACTGAGCTGGCCGTGCGTCGTCGACGCCGGGTGAATCACCAGCGAACGCACGTCACCGATGTTGGCGACGTGGCTGTGCAGCTTCAGTGCGTCGACGAAGGCCCGGCCGGCCTCGATGCCGCCGGCAAGCTCGAACGAGAGCACACCGCCGACACCCTTCGGTGCCAGCTGCTGCGCCCGGGCATGCCACGGCGAGCTGGCCAGCCCGGCGTAGTTGACGCTCAGCACGTCGTCGCGGGCCTCCAGGAACTCCGCAACCCGCTGGGCGTTGGCCACGTGCCGCTCGACCCGCAGACTCAACGTCTCCAGGCCCTGGGCGATCAGGAAGGCATTGAACGGCGAGATCGCCGAACCCAGGTCACGCAGCAGCTGCACGCGGGCCTTGAGTGCGAACGCCGGTGCTCCCAGGTCGGCGAAGACCACCCCGTGGTAGCTCGGGTCGGGAGTGGTGAAACCCGGGTGGCGGCCCTGCGTCCAGTCGAAGGTCCCGCCGTCGACGATGACGCCTGCGATCGCCGCGCCGTGCCCACCCAGGTACTTGGTGGCCGAGTGCACCACGATGTCGGCGCCGTGGGCCAGTGGCTGGATCAGGTAGGGGGTCGCCACGGTGTTGTCGACGATCAGCGGCACCCCGTTGTCGTGGGCCACGCCCGCCACGCCGGGAATGTCGAGCACGTCGATCTTCGGGTTCGAGATGGTCTCGGCGAAGAAGGCCTTGGTGTTCGGCCGCACCGCCGCCCGCCAGGACTCCAGGTCATCGGGGTCCTCGACGAAGGTGGTTTCGATGCCCAGCTTGGTCAGCGAGTAGTGGAACAGGTTGTACGTGCCACCGTAGAGCCGCGGGCTGGAAACGATGTGGTCGCCGGCGCCGGCGAGATTGAGGATCGCGAAGGTCGCCGCGGCGGACCCGGAGGCCACCAGCAGCGCCGCGACCCCGCCTTCGAGTGCGGCGATCCGCTGCTCGACGACGTCATTGGTCGGGTTCATGATCCGGGTGTAGATGTTGCCCGGAACCTCCAGCCCGAACAGCTTGGCCGCGTGATCGGTGTTGTCGAACGTGTAGGAGGTGGTCTGGTAGATCGGCAACGCGCGGGCATTGGTGGTCGCGTCGGGAACCTGCCCGGCGTGGACCTGCTTAGTCTCGAACGACCAGTGCGAACTTGGGTCGATGTTGTTGTCGGCGGTCATTGCTGAATGGTTTCCTCGGGTTTGTTGTCGCTGGTGACGAGCGGATTAGGCCTGGGTTCAGCGACAACAGCAACGGGTGAGCGGGCGCAAGGAGGCACGCATCAGGTTCCCCTGTCTACTCGGGGGGCCCGTTGTGGCGGACCCGCGCTTGCCGCGTAGCCGATTATGGCTACTCAACCCGGTCATCACCCGGGGCACCCCACCGCGGTTGGAGGGTTGCCGGCCAGCAAGCCGGGGCTTCGCGCTGGCACTCATGACCGTCACGCAGCCTATCGCATCCCGTATAGCTGTCGCCACCTGCTCACCGGCGGTGAACGCCGTGGACCGGTACGCGATACTGATGCCGCCGTGTACAACGCGGGACAATCGAACACCTAAGAACCTGACGCCGGGAGAACAGCCATGTGCGCCGACCAGCCGACCATCATCTACACGCTGACTGACGAGGCGCCGCTGTTGGCGACGTACTCGTTCCTGCCGATCGTGCAGGCCTTCACCGGGCCCGCGGGTATCGACGTCCAAGCCAGTGACATCTCGCTTGCGGCCCGCATCCTGGCCGCCTTCCCTGACTGTCTGACCGACGAGCAGCGGGTGCCGGACAACCTGGCCGAACTCGGCCGGCTGACCCAGCTGCCGGACACCACGATCATCAAGCTCCCCAACATCAGCGCTTCGGTGCCGCAGCTGGTCTCCGCCATCAAGGAGCTGCAGGGCAAGGGCTTCAAGCTGCCGGACTACCCCGAGGACCCCAAGTCTGAGCAGGAGCGAGACGTTCACGACCGCTATGCCAAGTGCCTGGGCTCTGCGGTGAATCCGGTACTGCGGGAAGGTAACTCGGACCGTCGTGCGCCCAAGGCGGTCAAGGAGTACGCGCGTAAGCACCCGCACAGCATGGGCGAGTGGTCACAGGCCTCGCGCACGCACGTGGCGACCATGAAGCACGGCGACTTCTACCACGGTGAGAAGTCGATGACGCTGGACCGCGACCGCGACGTCAAGATGCAGCTGACGACCAAGAGCGGCAACACGATTGTGCTCAAGGAGAAGGTGTCGCTGCTGGACGGCACGGTCATCGACTCGATGTTCATGAGCGTGGCAGCGCTACGTGAGTTCTACGAGGAGCAGATGGAGGACGCCCGCAAGACCGGCGTGATGTTCTCCCTGCACGTCAAGGCGACCATGATGAAGGTCAGCCACCCGATCGTGTTCGGCCACGCCATCAAGGTGTTCTACAAGGACGCATTCGCCAAGCACCAGAAGCTCTTCGACGACCTGGGCGTCAACGTCAACAACGGCATGGTCGACCTGTACAGCAAGATCGAGACGCTGCCGGCCTCCCAGCGCGACGAGATCATCGAGGACCTGCACGCCTGTCGGGAGCACCGTCCGGAGCTGGCGATGGTGGATTCGGCGCACGGGATCACCAACTTCCACTCGCCTTCGGATGTCATCGTGGACGCCTCGATGCCGGCGATGATCCGGGCCGGCGGCAAGATGTACGGCGCCGATGGACGGACCAAGGACACCAAGGCGGTCAACCCGGAGTCGACGTTCGCCCGGATCTACCAGGAGATCATCAACTTCTGCAAGACCCACGGGCAGTTCGACCCGGCCACCATGGGCACCGTCCCCAACGTCGGGCTGATGGCGCAGAAGGCCGAGGAGTACGGCAGCCACGACAAGACCTTCGAGGTCCCCGAGGCCGGCGTCGCCGACATCGTGGACCTGGCCACCGGTGAGGTGCTGCTGACCCAGAACGTGGAGGCCGGTGACATCTGGCGGCTGTGCACGGTCACCGACGCCGCCATCAGGGACTGGGTGAAGCTGGCCGTTCAGCGGGCCCGGGCGTCGGGCATGACGGTGGTGTTCTGGCTCGACACCGAGCGTCCGCACGAGGCCGAGCTGCGCAAGAAGGTCAAGGCCTACCTGTTGGATTACGACACCGAAGGCCTGGAGATCCAGATCATGCCGCAGGTGTGGGCCATGCGGTACACCCTGGAGCGGCTGATCCGCGGTCAGGACACCATCGCCGCCACCGGCAACATCCTGCGCGACTACCTCACCGACCTGTTCCCGATCCTGGAGCTGGGCACCAGCGCCAAGATGCTGTCGATCGTGCCGCTGATGGCCGGCGGCGGCATGTACGAGACGGGTGCGGGCGGTTCGGCCCCCAAGCACGTCAAGCAGCTGGTGGAGGAGAACCACCTGCGCTGGGACTCGCTCGGCGAATTCCTGGCGCTGGGTGCCAGCTTCGACGACCTGGGTGCCAAGACCGGCAATGTCCGCGCCAAGATCCTGGGCGAGACGCTGGACTCGGCGATCGGCAAGCTGCTGGACGCCAACCAGAGCCCGTCGCGCAAGACCGGCGAGCTCGACAACCGCGGTAGCCAGTTCTACCTGGCCAAGCACTGGGCGGATGAGCTCGCGGCGCAGACCGAGGACGCCGAGCTGGCCAAGCACTTCGCGGGGCTGGCGAACACGCTGGCCAAGAACGAGGACGTCATCCTGGGTGAGCTGAATGTGGTGCAGGGCAACGCGGTGGACATCGGCGGCTACTACGCGCCGGACCACGACCTGACCTCGGCAGTGATGCGGCCCAGCGCGACGCTGAACGCCGCGATCGACGCCAAGGACTGAGGTTCCCCGCCGAGTGTGAATCCGCCGACGGAAACGCCGGAGGATCCGTCGTAGATTTCACACTCGGCGGCGCTCAGGGCGCCTGGCGTGCGACAATTCGCCGGTAAGGCGATGGCGATGTAGGAAGCCGGTGCGAATCCGGAGCGGTCCCGCCACTGTGATCGGGGGAGTGAACTCGCCCGAGAGCCAGAAACTCACGTCGTTGCAACCTCCGATTCGGGGCGGGTAACCCGAGAGAGCTGACGACCGTGACCGCTCCGATCTGGATCGCGTCTCCACCCGAGGTCCACTCGACCTTGCTGTCGGCCGGTCCTGGGGCAGGCCCGCTGCTGGCGTCGGCGGCGGCGTTGACCACGCTGAGCACCGAGTACGCCGAGATCGCCGACGAGCTGGCAGCGCTGCTGGGTGCGATGCAGGCCGGAGCGTGGCAGGGCCCGAGCGCCGAAGCCTATGTGGCGGCGAATGTGCCGTATCTGGCCTGGCTGCTGCACGCCGGCATCACCAGCGCGGTGATGGCCGCCCAGCAGCAGACCGCGGCCGCTGCCTACAGCTCGGCGTTGGCGGCAATGCCGACCCTGGCCGAGCTGGCGGCCAACCACGCCACCCACGCGGTGCTGGTGGCCACCAACTTCTTCGGCGTCAACACCATCCCGATCACCCTCAACGAGGCCGACTACGGCCGGATGTGGTTGCAGGCCGCCACGGTGATGACCACATATCAGGCCGTCGCGGGCACCGCGGTGGCGTCGAGCCCGCAGACCTCTGCGGCGCCGCAGATCGCCAAGGCCCAGTCCGCCGACGCCAGCCAGCCGCAGCTCCCGCCGGATCGGCAGAACGAGATCATGGAGTGGCTGCAGAACAGCGGCTACACCGACTTCTACAACAAAGTGCTGCAGCCGATGATCGACCAGCTGGCGAGCAACCCCTTCTTCCAGTCGATGTTCGGCGGGTTCGATCCCTGGCTGCCGGTCCTGGGCAACCCGCTGAGCTTTCTGAGTCCCTACAACCTCGCGTTCGCGATCGGTTATCCGATGGACTTCGGATCGTTCGCTGCCTACCTGTCGCAGACGTTCGCATTCATCGGCGCCGACATCGCCGCGGCGTTCGCGTCCGGCAATCCCAGCACCATTGCTTTCACGCTGATGTTCGCCGCGGTGGAAGCGGTCGGCACGATCATCACCGACGTGATCGCGCTGCTCAAGACGCTGCTGGAGCAGGCTCTGGTGTTGATTCCGGTGGTGCTGCCGATGCTGACTGCCGCTCTGGCGCCACTGGCCGCGGCACCGTTGGCCGGACTGGCGGGGTTGTCCGGGCTGGCCGCGCTGCATGCCGTTCCGGTGCCGGTGGTTCCGATCATGCCCCCGCCGTTCGCCGGGGTGACGGTGGCCCCCACGCCTCCGGTTCCCGCGCCGGCCCCGGCTCCCGCGCCGGCGCCCGCTCTGGCGCCCGCGCCGCCCGGTGCGCCGCCGGCGCCCCCTCCGCCGCCCGCGCCGCCGTTGGCCCCGGGGGACAGTCTGGCCGCCATGTATCTGGTCGCCGGCGCGAGCCAGCAGTCCCGCCGGGCCGCGGGCACCAGTGCGCGTCGACGCAAAGCGCCCGAACCCGACGCCGCCGCGGCACCGGCGGAGGCCGCCGTCGCCGAGGAGAAGGCCAAGGCCCGTCGGCGACGACGTGTGAAGGCCGACATGCTCGGCCGCGGGTATGAGTACATGGACCTAGAAGACGATGTCGAGCCGAGCGGACTCACCGCCCTTGCCGCCGACGCATTCGGTGGCGGTGCCACCACCCCGATGACGCCGGGCACCTGGATGCCGGAGTACGGCAGGCAGGCGACGTAGGTCACCGCGCTAACTCACCGCGGCCTGCGGTAGGACTCCAGGTAGGGCGGCAGCGCGATGGCCGGGTCGAGGTCGGCGGCCGGCTCCGGGCACCCGGCGACCATCCGCAGCGGAACCACGCCCGCCCAGTGCGGCAACGCGATGTCTTCGGGTTCGTCGTTGGGTCCGCCGTCGCGCACTGAGGCGGACACCTTCACGAGGTCGAGGGCCAGCACCGCGGTGGCCGCCAGCTCCCGGCGGTTGGGTGGCCGGGCATCGGCGGCCCGGCCGGGTGCGACGTGATCGAGCAGCGCATCGAGCCCGAGCCGCTTCTCGGCCTCGTCCTGGACCAGGCGGGCGGCGCCGATGACGACCACCGAGCGGTAGGCCATCGAATGGTGTAGCGCCGAGCGGGCCAGCACCAACCCGTCGACCAGGGTGGCGGTGACGCAGACCGGTAGCCCGGTGGGGCCGGCGGCCAGCACCGGGCCGCTGCCGGTGGAGCCATGCAGATACAGCGTCTCGTCGACTCGGGCGTGCGTGGTGGGCAGCACCACCGGATGGCCGTCGCGGGCGTAACCCAGATGGCAGATCAGCGCCTCGTCCAGGATGTGGTGCACGGTGTCGCGGTCATAGCGGGCCCGTTCCCGATACCGGGTGGGGGTGGTCTGCGGCGTCGGTGCGTAGGACACGAGCTTGCCTCCGTTAATGTACTAGTGCAATATTGGAGTTGTGTCAGTACAATACAGCATTGCCGGCGAGGGTGCCGAGGCCATCGCGGCCAGCGTTGAGGAGGGCATCGCGCAAGGTGCGTTGGCGCCGGGGGCCGCGCTGCCGCCGATTCGCGCGCTGGCCCAGCAACTCGGGGTGAATCCGAACACCGTGGCTGCCGCCTACCGGCTGTTGCGCGACCGCGGCGCTGTCGAAAGCTCGGGACGGCGAGGTACCAGGGTGCGCGATCGGCCGGCGACCACACCGCGGTCGCTGCGCGGGCTGGCGGTGCCCCCAGGCGTGCGAGACCTATCCACGGGAAACCCCAATCCGGCGCTGCTGCCCGTAATCGCCGCAGCTCCGGGACCCGTTGTGCTCTACGGGAACCCGCCGATCACGCCGGCGCTGGCCGAGCATGCCGCGGCCGAACTGGCCGCCGACGGTGTGCCGGCCGATCACCTGGCGGTCACCTCCGGAGCGCTGGACGGAATCGAGCGGGTGCTCTGCGCCCACCTGCGTCCCGGCGACCGGGTGGCCGTCGAAGATCCGGGGTGGCCCAACCTGCTCGACCTACTCGGTGCGCTGGGCCTCACTCCGGAGCCGGTCGCGGTCGACGACGACGGTCCGCTGCCTGCCGAATTGGCTCGCGCGCTGGGGCGCGGAGTGCGCGCTGTGGTGGTGACCAGCCGTGCTCAGAACCCCACCGGCGCCGCGGTTTCCGCGGATCGTGCGAATGCGCTATGGGCATTGCTGGCCGATTCGGAGGTGCTGCTGGTCGAAGACGACCACGGTGCGGCCATCGCCGGGGTGCCGCTGCACTCGCTGGCAGGGGTGACCCGGCACTGGGCGTTCATTCGGTCGGTGGCCAAGGCGTATGGCCCGGATCTGCGGCTGGCGGTATTGGCCGGTGACCCGCGCACCGTCGAACGGGTGCAGGGTCGCCAGCGGCTGGGGCCGGGCTGGGTCAGTCACCTGCTGCAGAACCTGTCGGTCGAACTGTGGCGCGACGCCGCGGCGACGCAGCGGGTGACCGACGCCGAAGCCGCTTACCGTGCGGCCCGCGACGGGCTGTGCACGGCACTGGCCGACCGGGGCGTGCTCGCGCACGGCCGATCCGGGCTCAACGTGTGGATCCCGGTACCCGACGAGGCGGTGGCGATGACGGCGTTGTTCGCCGCGGGCTGGGCCGCGGCGCCGGGCGCGCGGTTCCGGATCCGGGCCGCCCCGGGCCTGCGGATCACCATCGCCGAGTTGGCCCCGGCCGACATCGAACCGCTGGCCGATGCGGTCGCCGAAGCCGTGCACGGCCCCGGCCGCGCCAGCGTGTAGTTGCGCTTTAGGGGCGTTACGCGTCGCAGCGTGCGATAATGCACCAGTACGGCAACGATGGTGCAGGAAGCCGGTGTGAATCCGGCACGGTCCCGCCACTGTGATCGGGGAGCGACCCTCAACTGCCACGGCTCTGACGGAGCTGGAAGGCGAGGCGAGCGTTGATCCGAGAGTCAGGACACTCACATCGTCGCATCCTGCGACCCGGGGCGGTGTACCCCGAGAGAGCTGACAAACTCCCATGTTGCGCCCTTTTCGGGTGGCATCCGGTGGTCTGCGATGACTGCGCCGATCTGGATGGCCTCTCCGCCAGAAGTACATTCGACGTCACTGTCGGCCGGCCCGGGTGCCGGTCCCTTGCTGTCATCGGCCGCCGCGTGGAGCGCGCTGAGCACTGAATATGCCGCGATCGCCGACGATCTGACGGCGGTGCTGGGCGCAGTGCAGGCCGGGTCGTGGCAGGGGCCGTCCGCCGAGGCGTTCGTGACCGCCCACGCGCCGTATCTGGCCTGGCTGCTGCGCGCCGTCGCCAACAGCGCCGCCACGGCGGCTCAGCAGGAGACGGCTGCCGCGGGGTACACCGCCGCGTTGGCGGCGATGCCGACCATGGCCGAGCTGGTCGCCAACCACGTCACGCACGCGGTGCTGGTGGGCACAAACTTCTTCGGCGTCAACACGATTCCGATCGCGTTGAACGAGGCCGACTACGCACGGATGTGGGCGCAGGCCGCCGCCGTGATGACCGCCTATCAGGCGGTGGCCGGCGCAGCGGTGGCGACCGCGGCGACAGCTCAGACCGAACCGGCGCCAGTGGTGCTCAAGACACCCGGCAGTGCGGCGGACACCGCGCCGGCGCCACCGCAGTGGTTTCTGGACTTCGCCAAATGGCTCGAAAGCCTGGTCCCGCATCCGCCCTATCCCGATGTCAGTCAGTATCCGGCGTATGTCGAGTGGCAGGAGTTCTTCACCAAGATCGGCTTCACCGGCTTCGCGGACCCGCTGGCTGAGTTCTTCGCCGGCCTGCAAGGCGGGTCATCGTTACTGCCACCGCCGGGGGTGCCCGGGTCGTGGCTGGCGTGGACGGGGAACCCGTTGAGTTTTTTCAACCCGGCGAGCCTGGCCTACGTCTTCTCGGTGCCGCTGGACCCGGGGTCCTACTTCGCCTTCACCAGCATCGTCATCATCGACGACCTGATCGCGATCATGTACACGGCCCTGTTCAACCCTCAGGGCCTGGGCCTGGTCGTCCCGCTGGCGATGGTCGAGATCGTCACCTCGACGATCGGCAACACCATCCAGGCAATGAACTACCTGATCACCCAGACGGCGCTGCTGCCGGCGCTGGCCGCCACGATGGCCGGCACGACCGTGCTCGGATCGGCGGGAGTGATCGGCGGTCTGGGTATCGGGGCGATGGCACATCATGCGTTAGCCGCTGCGGTGCCGCCGCCTCCCGCGCCCCCGCCGGGACTGGCCCTAGCCCAGCCCCCGGCACCGGCTCCCGCACCGGCGCCTGCCCCGGCTCCTGCGCCCGCCCCGGCACCGGCACCGGCAGCAGCTGCCCCACCGCCGCCCGCCGCCCCGCCGCCGACTCCGGCGGGACCGCCGTCGGTCACCATGCCGGCCTACATGTACATGGTCGGTGGCCTGGACATGGGCGCTCGTCGGGGCTCGGGTACCAGCTCCCGCAAGAGGGCGGCGTCGAAACCGGCCAGCGCGGCGGCACCCGCAGAGGAGCCGGTGGAGCAGAAGGCCGCGCAGCGACGTCGGCGTAAGGCCAAGGTCGGCATGCTGGGCCGGGGCTACGAGTACATGGACTTGGAGCCGGATCCGATGGAACTTGCCGGGGCGGTCGCCTCGAGTAGAGGCGCTGGATCGCAGGGCTTCGCCGGTGCTACCCACCGGGTGACCAGTGCGCGGCCGAGCGGGCTGACCGCCCTGG
Organism: Mycobacterium sp. SMC-15; assembly: GCF_045310925.1. NCBI lineage: Bacteria > Bacillati > Actinomycetota > Actinomycetes > Mycobacteriales > Mycobacteriaceae > Mycobacterium > Mycobacterium sp. SMC-15. The sequence continues at coordinate 27,626 of NZ_JBJIAJ010000006.1, forward strand.
CCGACGATGGTTTCGGCGGTGGTGCGGTCAGCCCGATGATGCCCAACACCTGGCCGGTCGAACCGGACTAGCCGGGCTGGCCGGACCTCGGCCATGTTGATTTAGGCTGCTTCATCTAGGTCAGTGTCGCGGGGAGGTAGATGGTGAGGCGTGAAGGAGCGTCGCGCCATCCCGTGCCTGGGGTCGTGTCGATCTGATGGGTCATCACTCCCGCGTTGGAAACCGGTCGTGAGACCGTTGTCGACAACCGCAGCGAGTGCACAGCCGCGCACCAATCACAATGCAGACCGATGACATCCCGCTCAGCCCGAATTGATTTCATCCGGTTGACTGAGGTTCCGCTCTGGGAAGTGTTGTCGCTGCTCAACGAGCCGCGGAACGCCCGGCACATGCCGCTGGCCGGAACCTTCAGTGACGAGTCCGCCGCCGCCTGGGTGCAGGAGAAGGACGCCCAGTGGGAGTTGCACGGCTACGGGCCGTGGGCCGTGCTGGTGGACGGCCGGTTCGCCGGCTGGGGCGGCTTCCAGAAGGAAGATGGCGAGGCCGACTTCGCGTTGGTGCTGCTGCCCGAGCACTGGGGCGCGGGTGCCGGGATTGCCCGGGCGGCTCTGGACCGGGGCTTCTCCGTGCTCGGCATCGACGTGGTCACCATCGCTCTCCCCTTCTCGAGGAGCCCGACCCGCGCGGTCGCTCGGCTCGGGTTCGTCCCCGACGGCGAGGTCTCCTACGGCGGGTCGTCGTTCCGGAAGTACCTGCTAACTCGGGAGGCGTGGAACGCCGTCAGCGCGGGCGACTCTCACAGCCAGGGTTGCTGATGAGCGGTGCCGCACAGTGAGGTCCCGAACTGTGGGTGGACTGCGATGGTTCGGCTGGTGCCGACGGCGTCCGGACGCTCACGGCCACGGACAGCTCACCGATGCTCGACGACGTGCAGCAGCAGGCCGATGCGTCCGTCACCATGATCAAGTTCAAGATCGAACTTGATCAACACCACCTAACCGCCGCAGCGGATCCGATTCCCGCCGCGGTCCAGCGGGTCCGGCCCCAGGCCGAGGTACTTGTCGCGCAGCTTGTCCCACAACTCCAGCTGGCCCCACTCGGGCTCGTCGCGCATCTGCTGGTCGTTGGTGAGGAACGGGTTCGGCAGCATCACCGTCATCATCTGCTCGTCACGCCCGTTGAACAGGCGCACGCCCCACGACTGCGGGTTGCCGTCCTTGCCGATTCGGCGGTACAACTCGGCCCGGGTGCAGCGGCGAATGCGTCCCAGCTCCGAGCCGCTGGCCCGGTGCTTGCCGATGCACAGGTGGAAGTGCCAGCGGCCGAAATCGATGGTGGCGTAGCCGTCGAGCATGGAGATCTTGCGTGGTGCGCTGGGGGCCGCCACTTCCCAGGCCGCGCCCTCCATGATGATGCCGAACCAGATCTCGTCCCAGTACTCGTCGAAGCACAGGTGCAGCAGATCCAGCAGGCTCTGCTGATCGGTCGGCAGCGGCCAGCGTTGTTCGCGGCCGCGGTCTTCGGTGTCGACGATCGGGGGATCGGCGACGACGGTTCCGGTGTTCTCGGTCATGGGAATCCCTTCCTTCATGGGTTCAGGCGAACCTGGGGCTTGTGGGTCAGTGCGCAGTCGCCGCACAGTCCGCCGCCGGGCGTGCGGTAGAACAGGCAGCAGCTGGCTCGGCGGTAGTCGGTCCCGGAATCGCTGAAACATACTGCGCCAGCGAGCCGCTCGTCATCGCAGATGGTGCGTGCGAGATCCCAGCTCGGCTGGTCTGCAAGGTCCCCGCCGTGATGCCAGCGCAGGGCACGGGCGGCGCCCAAAGCTGCGGAGGCGATATTGCCGCGCAGCAGCCCTTCCGATATCGGGCCGAGCCGGCGTACCGCGGCGGCCAACGGCTCCAGGTGGCCGGTCAGGATCATGTCGGCCAGCGCCGGCTCCAGATCATCGATTGTCGAAGACCCCTGCCAAGCAACTGGATTCGGCAGATGCAGGCGGACTGGACCGCCCGAATCGGTGTACCAGAGCTGATCGGGATCCAGATCGATCAAGAGTCGGTGCTCGGCGAGTCCGCCCAGCCCGACCGACCACAGTCGTGCCGCGAATCCGAGGTAGAAGGTGGACACCGCCACGCGAAGATCCGCTGTTCCGATGCGGTCCTGCACTCCGGCGATAGCGTCCGCGAGCAGATCGGGGTCGGTGTAGAGCTGTGTCACCGGATGCCAGTCGGCGTCGTCCGCCACCCCGGTGTTGACCGCGAAATAGGCACTGACAGATGACAACTCGGCCAGCGCCGCGATCGTCTGGTCCTGAGAGGCGCAGCGGTGGGTGGTCGCCGGCAGGGCACGCAGTCGCTGCGGTAGGTCGCGTAGCGCCATGACCTGATTGCCGGAAGTGGAACGCAGCATGACGGCGGCCGGATCGGTTGCCGTGAGCACGATTTCGGCGGAATCGCCGAGCCCCCAGCCCTCCCGGGACAGCACCCGGGTCAGTGCCGAGCGCAACGGCTCCTCGGCGTCGACCCGGGCGGTGCGCTCGTTGGCGTCCCCGACGAAGGTGAACATGCCGCTGGCCGGGTCGAAGCGCAGGGTGTCGTTGCCGAACATCTCCCCGATGCGCCCGGACACCATCAGCTCTTCGCCGACCGTATCCACCAACGTCCCCGCTGGATCCATCAGCCACACCCGGTCGGCCACCCGCAGCGCCAATTCCAGATCGTGGGTGCTCAACACCACCGCCAACTGCTGGTCGCGGGCGAGCTCGCGCAGCAGCCCGAACAGTGCTGCCCGCGAGGACACATCCAGGAACGCGGTCGGCTCGTCAAGGATCAGCAGGCCCGGCTGCTGGGCCAGCGCCCGGGCGGTCAGGACCCGTTGGCATTCGCCGTCGGACAGTTCGGTGGCCGGCCGTGACGCCAGATGCTGGGCGCCGGTCGCCGCCAGCGCCCAGTCGATGATCTCCTCGTCGGCCGGGCGCAGCCGGCCACCCAAACCCAGGTGTGGGATGCGGCCCAGCCCGACGAGCTCCCGCGCCGACAGCAGGCCCGGATCGACGCGCTCGGTCAGCACCACCGCGACCCGGCGGGCCAGCTCGTCTCGGGGCAGTGCGGTCAGGTCGGTGCCGTCCAGCAGGACACTTCCGCCGAGCGCGGGCTGCAACCCGGCCAGTGTGCGGATCAGGGTGGACTTACCGGCGCCGTTGGGCCCGATCAGCACGGTCAGTTCGCCCCGGCGGGCCTGGGCGGCCAGTCCGGTCGCCACCGTGGTCGACCGGCGCCGGCTGCGATAGCCGATGACCAGGCCGGCGAGTTCTACGGCCGCCGGTGCCATACGGCGGTCCCAGCTTCGGCTCTCATCCGTAACCGCCGGCGTCATGACGGCAACCCCGATCCGCGACGGGCCCGCAACAGCACGGCGATCACCACCGGCGCCCCGACCAGCGCGGTGACCGCGTTGATCGGGATGACCAGGTCGCTGCCGGGCACCTGGCTGACGATGCCGCAGCCCAGCGCCGCGACCGCGCCCAGCAGCATCACCGCCGGGACCACCACGCGATGGTCGGAGGTGCCGACCACGATGCGGGCGATGTGCGGCACCACCAGGCCGAGGAACGCGATCGGTCCGCAGAACGCGGTCGTGACACCCGCCAGCAGCGACGCCGAGATGACCGTGACCACCCGGGCCCGGTGCACGTTGATGCCCATCGTCGCCGCGTAACTCTCACCGAGCAGCAGGGCGTTGAGCGGGCGGATCGTCAGCGCCGCGGTCAGTAGCCCGACCGCCACCAGCGGCAGCAGCAGTTCCAGATCGGCCCAGCCGGTACCGGCGAAACTGCCCAGGCCCCACAGCAGGTACTGCTGCACCCGCTGCGGATCGGAGTACACCATCGCCAGGCTCACCAGAGCGGTGCTGGCCGCACCGATCATCACCCCGATCAGCAGCAGCGTCGCGGCCGAGCGGGTCCACCGCGACAAGACCAGCACCAGCGTGAGCATCGCCGCCGCCCCCAGGGCCGCCGCGATCACCTCCGCGGCGCGGCTGGCTCCGGCCACCGCGGTGGTGAATCCGCCGCCTGCCGCGCCACCGAGCAGCACCACCACCGCGACGCCGAGGCTGGCCCCGGAACTCACGCCCAGGATGTAGGGGTCGGCGAGGGTGTTGCGGAACAGGGTTTGCAGCTGCAGTCCGGCGACCCCGAGCGCGGACCCGGCGGCCAGCGCGGTGAGCACCCGCGGCAACCGCATGTTCCACACGATCACCTGCCAGCGCGGGTCGGAGGGCTCGGCGCCGAACAGCACCTGCACGGTGTCGAGCACCGGCACCCGCACCGGCCCGAGCACCAACCCCAGCACGGCCAGCAGAACCACCGCAGCGCTCAGCGCGGTCAGTACCAGGGCGATACGTGGCTTCATCGCGGCACCCGCCGGTAGAACTCGAACGCGTGGTTGGCGGCCAGCGCGGGATGCAGGATCGCGACCAGGTCGCCGAGCAGCAGATCCGGGCGCGCGGTGCCGCGTTCCCAGTAGAGGTTGCCGCCCCCGGGGGTCATTGCCTTGGTCGCCGACCACACGTGGCCGATCCGCAGTGCGGTCAGCTCGCCGTAGCGGCTGTCGCGGGCCACCGCGTCGCCCAGGGTCTGCCAGTCGTCGGTGACCAGCCATACCGGCGCGGTGCCGGCACTGGCGTACACCGACTCGAAGTTCAGTTGCCGGTTTTCGGCGCCGGTGTCCGACAGCCAGGGGTAGGTGCCTCCGGCGTCGGCGACCAGACGCCCCGAGTAGCTGTCGCCGGTGGGCATCGACCAGCTGCCCGAATACATGGTGCCGACCAGAACCTCGGCGGGCTTCGCCTCAGCGGCTTGAGCGGCCAGGGCACGGTAACGGTTGCGGATGTCCTGGTAGGTCTGCGCGGCCTGACGTTCGGTCCCGGTCAGCGCGGCGAACACCTTGATCCACTCGGCCCGGCCCAGGGGAGTGGATTCCAGCCATTCGGCGTCGGCCAGTACGGGCAGACCGGCCTCGCGCAGCTTGGGATAGCCGGGATCGTCGATACCTTCGGTGACCAGCAGGTCGGGGCCGGCACTGAGCACCCGCTCGACGTTGAGCTGCCCGCCGGGGGCGTACCCGACGATCGCACCGGTCTCGATGCGGGCGCGAATCTGCGGATCGGCGACGGCGGCCGGGCTCGCCACTCCGGTGACCACGCCGGCTTGCCCGAGTTCGGTGATCATCGCCAGGTGCGTCGTCGAGCCCGAGTAGAGGCTGCGTACCGGGACGGTGATCTGTTGGGCGTGGGCCAGCTCGCCGCTCAGTGCCGGTGCGGGCGCACCACAACGCACCAGCACATAGGACACCGGCTTGCCGCCGAGGTAGGGCCGTTTGACGGTCAGGACCTGGTAGCTGCCGTGGTATTCGAGGACGAAGTTGGTGGCCTCGGTCAGCGTCGACTTGTCGGGAAAGTAGTCGGCGGCCGGATCGAAGTCGGTGATGCAGCCGGCGCGCGCCTGCGGGGTGCGGGAAGCGGGTTCGCCAGAGCAGCCGGCCAATGCGGTGGCCAGGGCTACCAAGAGCGCAGGAACTACCCGCAACGCACGGGGCATGGGCGTGAGTCAGCTTCCTCGGGGTACACCGCCCCGGTACGCAGGACGCGTTGACGTGAGTCTCCTGGCTCTCGGATCACTGCTTGCCTCGCCTTCCAACCCCACAAGTGGCGGGCCGTGGCTGATGAGGGTCGCTCCCCGATGACAGTGGCGGGACCGCGCCGGATTCGCACCGGCTTCCTCAATCGTCATCGCCTTACCGGCGACATTGTTGCATGCCGTGCTGCGTTAGGCTGGCCGCCGTCTCGTGGCGTCAGGAACCCGGTGCGAATCCGGGGCGGTTCCGCCACTGTGAAGGGCCATCGGCGCAGCCGGGCCCGTTAGCCAGATACGGCCACGAGACATCCGACGACGAGGGGCGAGAACCCCGAGGAGGCCCCTGATGGTGCAGGCACGCCGTATCGCGCTGTTGTCCACGTCCGACACCGACCTGCTGTCCGCGCGGGCCAGTGGCGCGGCGTACCGGCTCGGTAACCCCGCACGCCACGACATCGAACCGTTGGTGGCCGGCACCGACGTCGTGGTGCTGCGCATCCTGGGGTCGTCGGCCGAGATCGCCGACGAACTGAAGCTGCTGCGCGCGACGGGCCTGCCGCTGGTGGTGCTCGGCGGGGAGCGCTCGCCCAACGCCGAGCTGATGGAGTGCTCGACGGTCCCGATCGGCCTGGCCGCGCAGGCGCACGCCTATCTCGCCGAGGGTGGGCCGGCCAATCTCGCGCAGCTGCACGCGTTCTTGTGTGACACGGTGCTGCTCACCGGGGAGGGTTTCGATGAGCCGACGGTGATCCCGGAGTGGGGTTACGGCAAGCGAGAGTCTGTCGAGTCTCCCGACGCGGTGCGGATCGGGGTGCTGTACTACCGGGCCCATGAGGTCAGCGGCAACGCCGGTTTCGCACACGCGCTGGCCGACGCCATCGATGCGACTGGCCGGGCGGCCGGGGTGCCGATCTTCGCCGCGTCGTTGCGCAACGCCCCCGACGAGCTCTTCGCCGCGCTGGGGCAGCTCGACGCGCTGGTGGTCTGCATGCTGGCGGCCGGCGGGGCGATGAACGCCACCGCCGGTGTCAGCGCCGGCGACGACGACGGCGCGTGGGACATCGAACGAATCGCGGCGCTGGACATCCCGGTGTTCCAGGGACTGTGCCTGGCGTCGTCGCGCGCGGACTGGGCGGCCAACGACGACGGCGTGACCCCGCTGGATTCGGCCACCCAGATCGCCATCCCGGAATTCGACGGACGGATCATCACCGTCCCGTTCTCCTTCAAGGAGATCGACGACGACGGGCTGCCGCACTACGCCGCCGACCCCGAGCGCTGCGCCCGCGTGGCTGGAGTCGCGGTGAATCACGCAGTGCTGCGCCGCATCCCGAATGCGCAGAAGAAGCTGGCGCTGGTGCTGTCGGCCTACCCCACCAAGCACTCCCGGGTGGGCAACGCCGTCGGTCTGGACACCCCGGTGTCGGCCGTGCGGCTACTGCAGCGGCTGGCGGCGGAGGGGTATGACGTCGGAGACGGCTTCGGGGTCCTGGACGTCGCCTTGGAGAACGAAGGGGAGACCGAGGCCGGCGATCGCCTCATACACACCCTGATCGAGGCCGGCGGTCAGGACGAGAACTGGCTGTCCGCCGCGCAGCTGGACGGCGCGCAGGTGCGGGTCGCCGGGCGGCAGTACGCGCAGTGGACCGCCGAGTTGCCCGACGATCTGCGCAATGCCATGTCAACGGCGTGGGGTCCGGCGCCGGGCAAGTTGTTCGTCAACGATGCCGGCGAGATTGTGCTGGCCGCACTGCAATCCGGCAATGTCGTGCTGATGATCCAGCCGCCCCGTGGGTTCGGGGAGAACCCGGTGGCGATCTACCACGACCCGGAGTTGCCGCCCAGCCACCACTATCTGGCCGCATACCGTTGGCTGGCACATGGTTTCGGCGCGCACGCGGTGATCCACCTGGGCAAGCACGGATCGATGGAATGGCTGCCCGGTAAGACCGCGGCGTTGTCTTCCGCGTGCGCCACCGACGCGATGATCGCCGACCTGCCGTTGATCTACCCGTTCCTGGTCAACGATCCCGGCGAGGGTGCTCAGGCCAAGCGGCGGGCGCACGCCACGATCGTCGACCACTTGATCCCGCCGATGGCACGGGCGGAGTCCTACGGCGACATCGCGCGCCTCGAGCAACTGCTCGACGAGTACGGCAACATCGCGACCATGGACCCGGCCAAGCTGCCGGCCATCCGCGGTGAGATCTGGAACCTGATGCGGGCCGCGGAGATGCACCGCGACCTGGGCCTGGATGAGCGACCCGAGGACGAGGAATTCGACGATTTCCTGCTGCACGTCGACGGCTGGCTCTGTGAGATCAAAGACGCCCAGATCCGTGACGGCCTGCACGTGCTCGGCGGCGCTCCGACTGGACCGGAGCGGGTGAACCTGGTGCTGGCGATCCTGCGCGCCCCGCAGGTGTGGGGCGGGGTGGACCATGCGGTGCCCGGCTTGCGCGCCGCCTTGGGGCTCAAGGAAGACGCCGCTGCCGCGGTCGTCGACGAGATCGAGGGTCGCGCCCGCGCATTGGTCGAAGCCATGGAGGCTGGCGATTGGGAGGCCGGCATGGCTGACACGCTGCATCCCGACCCCGAGGTCTGCCGGGTGCTGAGATTCGCCGCCACCGAGGTGGTTCCGCGGCTGGCCGGCACGTCGGCCGAACTCGACGCGGTGCTGCACGCGCTGGCCGGCGGGTTCGTGCGTCCGGGGCCGAGTGGTTCGCCGCTGCGCGGTCTGGTCAACGTGCTGCCCACCGGGCGCAACTTCTACACGGTCGACCCCCGCGCGGTGCCGTCCCGGCTGGCGTGGCAGACCGGACAGGCGATGGCCGACTCGCTGGTGCGGCGCTACCTCGACGAGACCGGCGGCTATCCGGAGTCGGTCGGGCTGTCGGTGTGGGGAACTTCGGCGATGCGCACCTCGGGTGACGACGTCGCCGAGGTGCTGGCCCTGCTCGGCGTGCGTCCCGAGTGGGATGAGGCGTCCCGGCGGGTGTCCGGGCTGGCGGTCATCTCACCTGAGGAGCTCGGCCGGCCCAGAATCGACGTGACGGTGCGCATCTCGGGGTTCTTCCGCGACGCTTTCCCGCACGTGGTGTCGATGCTTGACGACGCGGTGCAGATGGTCGCCACCCTCGACGAGCCCGACGACGCGAACTTCGTCGCCGCGCACGCCCGCGCCGATCTGGCCGAACACGGGGATCTGCGCCGCGCCACCACCCGGATCTTCGGTTCGGCGCCCGGTTCCTACGGGGCGGGAATCCTGCAGGTGATCGAATCCGGGACCTGGCGTGACGACAAGGACCTGGCGGAGGTCTACACCACCTGGGGCGGGTTCGCCTACGGCCGTGGGCTCGGCGGTGCGCCGGCTGCCGACGACATGCGCACCAACTACCGCCGGATCAAGGTGGCCGCCAAGAACATCGACACCCGTGAGCATGACATCGCCGACTCCGATGACTACTTCGTCTATCACGGCGGCATGGTCGCGACCGTGCGTGCCCTGACTGGCGCCGACCCGAAAGCCTATGTGGGCGACTCGACCTCGCCGGATGCGATCCGCACCCGCACGCTGGCCGAAGAGACCGCCCGGGTGTTCCGGGCACGGGTGGTCAACCCGCGCTGGATCTCCGCGATGCGCCGACACGGTTACAAGGGTGCGTTCGAACTGGCCGCCACCGTCGACTACCTGTTCGGCTTCGACGCCACCGCGGGCGTGGTGCACGACTGGATGTACGAAAAGCTCGCGGCCGAGTACGTCTTGGACCCGCAGACCCGGGAGTTCCTCGACAAATCCAACCCGTGGGCGCTCCACGGAATCGTGGAACGGCTGACCGAGGCCGCCGATCGCGGCCTGTGGGAGCACCCCGACCCGGAGACCCTGGCGGCGTTGCGGCAGGCTTACCTGGACGTGGAAGGCGACCTGGAGGACCGGTGAGGGTCTGGATTCTCGGAGTGGGGATGGGGCCACAGCACGTGACTGCCGAAGTGGCAGAAATACTGCGAACCGTTGACTACGTAGTGGCATCCGAGAAGTCCTCCGACGACGGTCTTTTGGCATTGCGGCGCACCATCGTCGGCACCTACGCCCCCTCGACCCCTATCGTCGCGGTCGCCGACCCGGCTCGCGACCGTTCCCCGGGGCTGACTGAGCCCGGCTATGCCCACGCCGTGGCGGACTGGCATGCGGCCCGGGCGCAGCGCTACGCGGACGTGCTGCGGTCCCGCGGCGGCACCGCAGCCTTCCTGGTCTGGGGCGATCCGGCGCTGTATGACTCGACCATCCGGATCGTCGAGCGGGTGAAAGCCCTTGGGGTCGAGCTGGATTACGAGGTGCTGCCAGGAATCAGCGCCCCGCAACTGCTGGCCGCCCGGCATCGGATCGTGCTGCATGAAGTGGGCCGGCCGGTGCACATCACCACCGGCCGGCGGCTGGCGGAGGCGGTCGCCGCCGGTGAAGACAACATCGTGGCGATGCTCAACCCGGACAGTCTCGATCTGTCCACGGTGGCCGAGTGGACGATCTGGTGGGGCGCCAACCTCGGTGCGGCGGGGGAGCGGCTGGTCACCGGACGGGTTTGTGACGTCGTCGAGGAGATCACGGCCGCCCGCGATGCGGCCAGGACCGAGGCGGGTTGGGTGATGGATGTGTTCCTGGTGCGGCGAACCTGATGGCGGGCATCCTGATCGCCGGAACCACCAGCGACGCCGGTAAGACGGTGGTGGCCACCGGGGTGTGCCGTGCGCTGGCGCGCCGCGGTGTGCGGGTGGCGCCGTACAAGGCGCAGAACATGTCGAACAACTCCATGGTGTGCGTCGGCGCCGGCGGTGCGACGACGGAGATCGGTCGGGCGCAATGGATTCAGGCTTGCGCTGCGCGGGTCGAACCGGAGCCGGCGATGAACCCGGTACTGCTCAAGCCCGGCAGTGACCAGCAGAGTCATGTGGTGCTCATGGGCCGGCCGTGGGGGGCCCTGTCGTCGTCGAACTGGATGCACGGGCGCGCGGAGTTGGCTGCGGCCGCGCACCGTGCCTACGACGATCTCGCCGGGCGCTACGACGTGATTGTTGCCGAGGGGGCAGGCAGCCCGACCGAGATCAATTTGCGCGCCGGCGATTACGTGAACATGGGGCTGGCGCGGCACGCCGGTCTGCCGGTGGTGGTGGTCGGCGACGTGGACCGCGGCGGGGTGTTCGCGGCGTTCTTCGGCACCGTGGCCCTGCTCTCGGCCGAGGATCAGGCATTGGTGGCGGGGTTCATCGTCAACAAGTTCCGCGGGCAGCTGCGGTTGCTGGAGCCCGGCCTGGCCGATCTGGAGCGCCTCACCGGTCGGCGGGTGTTCGGCACCCTGCCGTGGCATCCGGAGCTGTGGCTGGACTCCGAGGACGCGCTCGATCTCGACGGCCGGCGCTCGGGGCGCACCGGGGCGCGACGGGTCGCGGTGATCCGGTTGCCGCGGATCAGCAACTTCACCGACTTGGACGCTTTGGGGCTCGAACCCGATCTGGACGTGGTGTTCGCTGCCGACCCGCGTGGGGTGTCCGACGCGGATCTGGTGGTGCTGCCCGGAACCCGCGCAACCATCAGCGATCTGGCCTGGCTGCGTTCACGCGGGATCGATGCCGCGATCGCTGCCCACGCCGCCGCGGGCAAGCCCGTACTGGGGATCTGCGGGGGATTCCAGATGCTGGGCCAGATGATCCGCGATCCCGAGGGGATCGAGGGAGCGCCCGGCGAGGTGCCAGGGCTGGGCCTATTGGACGTCGAAACATCTTTCGCGGCAGAGAAAACACTGCGGCTGTCCGATGGCGGCTACGAGATCCACCACGGCCGGATCAGCCGCGGATACGTCGCCGATGCGTTTCCCGGCGGTGTCCGCGCCGGCCAGGTATTCGGCACCATGCGGCACGGGTGCTTGGAGGTCGACGCGTTGCGTTCGGCGTTCCTGGCCGACACCCTCGGGCTGGCACCGTCGCAGGTGTCCTTTCCCGCCGCCCGGGAGCGCCGGCTGGACCTGCTCGGGGATCTGATCGAAGAGCACCTGGACGTCGAGGCCCTGTTGGAGCTGGCGGGCGGCGGCGCTCCGTCGGGGCTGGCGTTCCTACCGCCGGGGGCGCCGTGACGCGCGTGCTGCTGCTCGGCGGCACCGCCGAAGCCCGAGCACTCGCCGATCGGCTGGTGGGTGCGGGCGTCGACGTCACGACGTCACTGGCCGGCCGGGTCGCCGATCCCCGGTTGCCGGTCGGAGCGGTGCGGATCGGCGGGTTCGGCGGAATCGCCGGTCTGCGAGCGGTATTGGCCGACTACGACATGGTCGTGGACGCCACCCATCCGTTCGCGACGAGGATGTCGGCCAATGCGGCCGCCGCCTGTGCCGCGGCCGGCCGACCACTGCTGCGGCTGGAGCGGCCCGGCTGGTCGCAGCGGGCCGGGCAGTCGTGGCATTGGGCCGACTCACACGAGCAGGCCGCACAGATCGCGGCCCGGCTGGGCCGGCGGCCGGTGCTGACCATCGGGCGCCAGCAGTTGGCGTCATACCTACCGGCGCTGGCCGACGCTGCAGTGCTGGCGCGGGTGGTCGAGCCGCCGTCGATCGACCTGCCGTCCGGCTGGTCGGTGATCAGGGACCGTGGGCCCTACGCGCTGCCCGGAGAACTATCAGTGCTGCGCGATCACCGCGCCGACGTCGTCGTCACGAAAGACTCCGGGGGGCAATACACCTGGCCCAAGATGCTGGCCGCCGAGGAACTCGGCCTGCCGGTGGTCATCGTGCGGCGTCCGGCCCGTCCGGCGGGCGTGGCCACGGTGAACGACATCGAGCGGGCGTTGGACTGGGTGCTAACCGGCGACTGAGGCGAGCTGCAAGGCGGCACCCGCGGTCAGCAGTGCGGCGACCTTGACCACCTCCAGCCCCGCATAGGCGTAGTGGGCGCGGGAGCGCTCGACGATTCCGCCGGGCGGGGCGGTCTGCGCGGCCAGCACCGCGTCCGAGCGGCGGCGCAGCCGTGGCCGGACCACCAGCACCTGGACGGTCAGCACCGCCACCGCAATGCAGACCCCCGCCAGCGAAATCGGTCCGGGGGGAGCGGTGGCCACCGCCAACACCACTACCGTGGCCAGCACGATCTCCACCGCATTAAGCGCCCGGAACACCAGCCGACCGATCCCCAACCCGAGTGGGATGGTGATCCCCGGTGCCCGGAACTTCAATGGGGCTTCCAGGAACGAGATCGCCAACACCATGCCCAACCAGGCAAAGACGACTGCCGCCGCGAGAGCGCTCACCCCGCACCTCCAGGAGTATCTGTGTCTATCAGTTGCAGGTAACCTATCTGTGTCATTCGGTAACAGACAAGAGTCTTTAGGCGGTAATCCTGGCCACACGCCGTCGGGCAGACTGGCAGCGTGATTGTGGAACATGGAGTACTGCCCATCCGGCCCGGCAGCGAAGCCGACTTCGAAGCCGCGTTCGCCAAGGCGCGCCCGTTGATCTCGGCCCAGCCCGGATTCCTGGGGATTTCGATGTCCCGGTCGGTCGAGTCGCCGAACCTCTACCTGTTGCTGGTGCAGTGGGAGAACATTGAGGCGCACACCGAGGGGTTTCGTAAGTCGCCGGAATTCGAACAGTGGCGTGCGTTGTTGCACGGTTTCTACGACTCACCGCCGGTGATCGAGCACTTCGTGGGTATCGACTAAGGAGATGGTCGCCCGTGGACGCACAGCGAACCCTGGAGTTCAACGCCCGTAATATCGCGGAGTTCCGCAGCAGCGGCGGAAAACTGGGCGGACGGTTCGAAGGGGCTCCGGTCCTGTTGCTGACCACCACCGGGGCCAAATCCGGACAGCAGCGCACCAGTCCGATGATGTATCTCCCCGAAGGGGACCGGATCATCGTGTTCGCCTCCAACGAGGGCAAGGACAACCATCCGAGCTGGTATCACAACCTGCGGGCGAATCCCTCGGCGACTGTCGAACTCGGTACCGACACCTTCGCGGTCACGGCCACCGAGATCACCGGCGCCGAACATGACCGGCTCTATGGGATCCAGGCGCAGCGTTACCCGGGTTTCGCCACCTACCGCGAACGCACCCAGCGGGTCATCCCGGTCGTCGAGCTGATCAGAACCGACGCCTGAGCAGCGTCAGGCTGCGGGCGGGTCGGGATCACCGCGTAGGAGTTCGTCGGGGTGGTGGGCGTGGTTGACCTGTGGTGGTGTGGTGCTGTCGGTCCAGCCGAGGCGCCCGGTGGTGGTGATGATGGTGTGTTGGTGGCCGTCGGTGGTGTCGGTGTGGTCGCAACCGCAGGCGAAGAACAGTTCGTCGGCGTTGGTGCGTCCGCCGTGTGCCCAGGGGTTGGCGTGGTGCACGTCGCAGTGATAGCCCGGTTCGAGGCAGTTTGGTCGGGTGCAGCCGCGGTCGCGGGCGTGGCAGATGAGGCGTTGGTCGGCGGTGGCGATGCGTTTTTGTCGGCCGAGGTAGAGCGGGCGTTTGGTGTGGTCGTCGAAGACGGCGAGGTAGTGAATCGATTGGGCGGCCATGGCGATCAGGTCGCGCATCGGCAGCCGGGATCCGCCGCCGGTGAGCGCTGGTGGTGGCATCGGGACCGATGGATCGCTTGCGGCGTGGGCGGCTTGGTTGAGTTCGGCCAGGGTGGTGGTGACCACGACGGTGACGGGGTGGCCGCGGTGGGTGCCGAGTTTTCCCGAGGCGATGGCGGTGGATAGGGCTAGGCGCAGGGCGTCGTGGCAGCGCTGCGCGGCCGTGCGGTCATCACCGGAGGCCGGGGCGGTGGCATCGGGGTTGTGTCGTCCGGGGCGTACCGCGGCCGCAACTGCTTCGAAGTAGGCGCGGGTTTGGGGGTCCAGGAGGCCGGTGAGTTTGGACATGCCGTCGGGGCCTTGGCGGCCCAGTGTCAGGGCGCGGCGTCGTGCGCGGTCGCGGTCGCTGAACAGCCCATCGGGGTTGAGGTGATCGGCGATGCGTTGCCCGATCTTGCTGAGCACCCCGGCATCGACTCCGCTGGCGTGGGCGACCAGGGCGGCTTCAGCCTGCGCGACCTGGTGCGGGGTCACTGATCCGGGCAGGACGTCGACGGCTTGGCAGATCGCGCGGATGTGGTCCTCCCCAATCGAACCGGATTCGACCGCGGCGGCCAGGGCCGGGAGTTCGGGTGGGATCGCCGCTCCGGTCAGGGAGCGTCGGGGCCTAATGCGGGCGGCCAGGCGGCAGCGGCGGGTGATCTCGCGTGGGGTGATCCGCAAGCGTTTCCAAAGGGATGCCCGTGCTGCGGCGATCGAACCGCAGCCATCAGGCGGGTCGGCGAGTTCCCCGAAGGTCCGGTACATCAACCCACGATTCACCCGGTCCTGTCTTTCCAGCCGCTCGGCGACCTCGACCCGAAAGTCATTGCCCACCAGATCCGTCGGCGTCGCCCGCAACACTTCCTGGGCGGCATCAATGGCATCAAGGGCAGCGCAGACCTGCTCCCGTGCCGCTGCCGCACCCAAGACCGTTGCCATACCCCGACGCTAAAAACCACCCCCGACAACACCACCGGAAGACAGCCCAGGAAAGGCCACCCTGTGGATCAACCCACAACTGTGGATGAATCCCGTAGCATCGCCACCCGTGGCTCGCCATGCTTACGCTCACGATGCGGTCGTGGTGATGGACCCGGGTGGTAGCCCGGATGCGCCCGGCGGAGCCATCACCAAAACACTGTGCGGCAGCTGGGATCACCGGCCGCCGTGCCCACTGGCGCCGCACCACGTCGCCCACCATGTTGTCGGCGACGAATTGGTACTGCGGGTGCTGTTCGCCACGGAAGCCGCCGACGAGCCACGCGTGCGACGCCTGATCGGTGAAGCGCTCGCTGCCGGCGAACAGACCGGCCCCGACGGGCTGGTCAGCACCTGGCGGCTGAAATCTAGCGATGCCAGCGATATCCGGCCGAGCGAGAAGAGCCACGCAGCGGACCTGATGCACACCTGAAGGTGTCAGTCCCGGATATGCGCCAGCCGCGACGGCCGCTCCATATAGGTCGCGTCGGGCGCAGCAAAGCCGAATTGCTCATACAACCCATGCGCGTCAGCGGTGTGCAACGTCCAGCGGAAGTCTCGACCCGGGCCCTCGTCGATCATCGTCCGCAGCAATCCCTTGCCGATCTTCTGTCCGCGCTGATCGCGAGAGACATAGACGTCCGCCAGGTAGGCGAAGGCCGCGCCGTCCGAGACCGCGCGGCAGAAACCGATCATCGCCCCGTCGTCGGTCCGGTAGGCGCCCACCATGCGCCACGCGCTGTCGAGCTGGCGGTCGAACATGACGCGGGTGCGGTACTTCGCCCAGTAGGTGTGCTCGACCAGCTCGTTCCAGAGCCAATCCCGATCCACGCGCGCCGCATCGGTCGAGAACTCGATACCCTCGACGGCCGCCACAGCTACCTCCTCATCCGCCCTCGACCCAGGTACCACGCCACCGCGGTGAGCAGGGCGCCCACGCCCACTCGCCGGGCCAGCCGGGTCGTGCGCGGAATGTCGGACGGCGCAGGCGCTCGACCGTAGCCCATCCGCGCGCGATCTTCACGCCGATTTCCGTAGTAGGTGTTGACCCCGCCGAGCTGCAGCCCCAGCGCCCCGGCGAAGGCGGCCTCGACCACCCCGGCATTGGGGCTGGGGTGGTGGCGGGCGTCGTGGTGCCACGCCCGCAGCGCGCCGGCGGGGTCGGGCCCCAGGGCGGCGGCCAGTGCCCCGCTCAGCCGGGAGGCCGGCAATCCCAGCAGGTCATCCAATCGTGCTGCCGCCCAGCCGAACCGGTCATAACGGGCGTTGCGGTGCCCGATCATGGCATCCAGTGTGTTGGCGGCGCGGTGTGCGACCAGACCCGGAACACCCGCCACCGCACCCCATACAAGCGACGCCACCACCGCATCGGAGGTGTTCTCCGCCACGGATTCGACGACGGCACGCGCCACCTCGTCGGGACCCAGAGCGGTCGTGTCACGGCCGACCAGGTTGCGGACCTGGGCCCGGGCCGAGTCCAGGTCGCCGGCGGACAGGAAGGCGTGCACGGTTTCGGCTTCGCGTTCCAGGGACCGGCCGCCGAGCACCGCCCAGGTGACGGCGGCGGTCAGTGCCGTGCGCGCCAACGGATTCCGGGCTGCACGCTCACCGGCGTACGCCAGCCCGACGGCGCCGCCGACCAGTATCAGAACGTGGGCGGCCCCGGTTGCTCGATCGTCGCGGTAAATCCGCCGCTCCAACGCTAGCGCGCATGTCCCGAATCCGGCGACCGGATGCAGCCGGCGCGGATCGCCCCAGACGCGGTCGGCGGCGTAGCCGAGAGCCAGCCCGAGTGCCCGGGAAGCAATCATCGCCGCGTCCGGTCGAGCACGGCCAGCAGCTGATCGGTCAGGCCCGGGGGCCGCACCGCGATCCGCACCCAGCTGTCATCCAGCCCCGGAAAAGTGTCGGCACGGCGCACGGCAATGCCGTTCTCGCGCAACACCGTATGTACCCCGCGGCCGACCTGGGCCAGCACGAAAGGAGCCACACCCGCCACAGCCCGCACCTCGCGCGCGGCAAGTCCCTCATCCAGGTGCGCCCGCCAGGCAGCCAATTGCTGAGCCCGGAGCTCACTTTCGCGCACCGCTCGCTCATCCGAGCAGGCCAGCATGGCGGCCAACGCCGATGCGGACACCGACCAGGGGATCTGCAGTCGTGCCGCGTCGGCGAGCAGTGCGGGATCGCCGAGCAGATACCCGGCGCGAATGCCGGGGATCGACCAATGCTTGGTCAGACTGCGGCTCACCAGCAGCCCCGAATGCCGCTCTTTGGACAGGGTTTCGGGCTCGCCGGGAATGGCATCGAGGAACGCCTCGTCGACCAGCACCACCCGGCCGGGACGCAGCAACTGGCGCAGCGTCTGCGCCGGATGCAACACCCCGGTGGGATTGGTCGGATTGCCGATGACGACGAGGTCGGCGTCCTCAGGCACCGCGCTCGGGTGCAGTGCGAAACCGTCGTCGGCCCGGCACAGCACCGTGCCGACGGTGTGTCCGGCGGCGGTCAGCGCGGCATGCGGGCCGGTGTACTGCGGGTGCACCACCACCGGGGCGCGCCACGGTCGCATTCGAGCGACCAGGTCGAAGGCCTCCGACGCGCCCGCGGTGGGCAGTACCTCCGCGGCGGTGCGACCGTGCCGGGCGGCCAACGCGGCACGGGCCGCTGACGTTTCGGGGTAGGCCACGGCCTCGTCCAGGGAGGCATGCAAGGCGCGCTCGAGCCAGTCCGGTCGTGGCCCGGCATAGACGTTGACCGCGAAATCGAGTAGCCCGGGCCCGGCCTCGACATCGCCGTGATGGTGCAGATCCGGGCCGGTGAAACCGTGTACCGCGTCGGCGAAACGCTGAGCCAGCCCGGGATACCCGGCCCAATGGGTGTGCAGGTAGGACGCATGCAGGCTGGCAGAGGCAAAGCCGTCCGGTCCGTCGGGAAGCCGCCAGGCCGCGCTGACGGCGTGATCGAAAATGACCTGGGTGCGGTGGAATTCGTGCCCGGTGACCTGCTCTCCGGTACGCGCCAGCAGGTTGTCGGCCGCCGCGGTGGCCTCTCGATAACCCAGCTCCAGGCGTGGGGTCATCGCGGCGTGGCCCGGCAGCGCCCCGACCCCGGCGTCCTCGCCCACCCGGCGGCATAGGTACGCCAGCCCGCCACACTCGGCGACGGTCGGCACTCCCGCCGCGATCGACGCCCCCAGCGCGCTCAACAGTGCGGTGTTGGCGCCCAACGGTTCTGCGTAGACCTGCGGGAATCCGCCGCCCAGATAGATACCGGCGGTGCCGGCCGGCAGGCACGTGTCGGTGAGCGGGTCGAAGGTCACCACCTCGCAACCGGCGGCACGCAGCAGCTCGAACGTCTCGGTATAGCCGAACGTAAACGCCCGCCCTGCGGCGACGGCAACCACCGGCCGGCGTCCGGAGGCCGCGGTGATCTCGGCAGCGGGATCCCAGGGGCTGCCGGTCAATTCCGGAGCCTGGTGCGCGACCGCCAATACCGCGTCCACATCCACGTACCGCTCCATCAGCCCGGCAAGTCGAGCCGCCATGGCCGCCGATTCGTCACGCTCGGCCGCCGGCACCAGCCCGAGATGCCGCGACGGAGTCTCCACGCCCGCGTCGCGGGGGAGCACTCCGAGCACCGGAATACCGCTGGGGCGCAACGCGTCAACGACCTCATCGGCGTGGCGTGCGCTGCCGGCCTTGTTCAGCACCACCCCCGCGACGCGCACCGCCGGATCGAAACCGGCCAGGCCCGCCACCACCGCCGCATGCGTGCGGGAGGCATGCGAGACATCGGCGACCAGCACCACCGGGGTCGCCGTCAACGCCGCGACATGAGCGGTGGAGGCCTCGCCGCCGGTGCCCAGGCGCCCGTCGAAAAGCCCCATCACGCCTTCGATCACGGCGACATCCGCGCCCGTTGCGCCGTGCAGCAGCAGCGGCACGATCCGGTCGGCACCGACCAGATACGGATCCAGGTTGCGGGCCGACCGTCCGGTCGCCAGTGTGTGGTAACCGGGGTCGATGTAGTCCGGGCCCACCTTGTGGCCGCTGACCTGCAGGCCGCGGGCGGACAGCGCCGCCATCACTCCGACCGCCACCGTGGTCTTGCCGTGCCCGGACGCGGGCGCGGCGATGGCCAGGCGGGGAAGGGAAACGCCCACCACGCTCACCATTCGATGCCGCGCTGACCTTTCTGGCCGGCATCCATCGGGTGCTTGATGTTGCCCATCTCGGTGACCAGGTCGGCGATCTCGATCAGCCGCGGATCGGCGCGCCGGCCGGTGATCACGACGTGCTGGTGGCCCGGCCGGTTGGCCAAGGTCTCCACCACGTCGTCGACGTCCACCCAGCCCCAGCCCATCGGGTAGGTGAACTCGTCGAGGATGTACAGGTCGTGGGTCTGCGCCGCCAGGCGCTCCTTGATCTGGGCCCAGCCCTCGGCGGCGTCGCCGGCGTGGTCCTCCACGCCACCGGCCTTGCGGCTCCACGACCAGCCCGAACCCATCTTGTGCCACTGCACCGGGCCGCCCTCACCGGTCTCGGTGTGCAGGGCGCCCAGGCGTTCGAGCACGGTCTGTTCGCCGACCCGCCACTTCGCGGATTTCACGAACTGGAAGACCCCGATGTCGAAGCCCTGGTTCCAGCCGCGCAGTGCCAATCCGAACGCGGCGGTGGACTTCCCCTTGCCGTCGCCGGTGTGCACCATCAGCAGCGGCCGGTTGCGGCGCTGGCGGGTGGTCAGGTTGTCATCGGGCACCGTCAACGGTTGTCCCTGCGGCATCAGGCGGCTCCTCTTCCGGTGGCATCGCGGACGACGTCGGTCAGCGCCTCGGCGCTCACCTGCGGCAGCGGCACGTACTCGGCACGCAAGTGCTCGGCCAGCGCCCGGGCCAGCCCGAGTCGCATTCGACCGCTCTCGCAATCCACCACGACCGCCGAAAATCCCTGGGAAGCAAGATGGTCGGCGGCGAGAAGAGAACGCGGCACCGGGTCGGCGCCGGCGGTTGCCCGGCCGTCTGTCAACACCACCAACAACGGGCGGCAGGCGGGCTCGCGCAGCCGCTCCCGGCGAATCACCTCGGCGGCCTCCAGCAGGCCTTCGGCCAGTGGGGTGCGGCCGCCCGCAGGCAATTCGTCGAGCCGCACGGCGGCGATCTCCACCGAGCCGGTCGCGGGCAACACCAACTCCGCCTTGGTATCCCGGAATGTCACCACCGCCACCCGATCCCGGCGCCGGTAGGCGTCCAGCAAAAGAGACAGGATCGCGGTCTTGACATGGCGCATCCGCTCGGCGGCGGCCATCGACCCGGAGGTGTCGACCACGAACAGCACCAGGTTGGCCTCCCGGCCCTCCCGAACCGCGCGCCGCAGATCGCCGGCCGCCAGGATCATCCGGCCCTGAGCCCGGCCCCGCACGCCCTGATGCGGGGCGGCCGCACGCAGCGTCTCGAACAGGTGCAGGCCGCCTGAATTGCCGGAAGCGGTGGCGCCCACCCGTCGTCCGGAACTGGTGCGGGCCCTGCTGCGCCGGCCCGCACGTCCTTCACCCACGCCGTCGACAGAGAAAAGTCTTGCCCGGTAAGGGGAGTCGGCGGCAGCTGTCGACGTAGAACCCGGCTGAGAGTTCCCAGACGGCGCCGGACCGCTCTGCTCGGGCGATGGTGCGCCATCCCCGCCGTCCGGTGGACCCTCGGGTTCGGGACCGTCGGGTCCCGGACCGTCCGGGTCGGGCTCGGGACCGGAATCCTCCGGGGGCAACAGCTCGTCGAGTTCGGTCTCATCGAGACCCGGGGCGTCGAACGGCTTGCGCCGCCGTCGATGCGGCAGGGCCAGCCGGGCGGCCACCCGTAGGTCCTCGATGTTGACCGCGTCGCGCCCCTGCCACGCCGCATGCGCCACCGCGGTGCGGGCACAGACGATGTCGCCACGCAGACCGTCTACGTCGAACGCCGCGCAGATCTCACCGATCTTCACCAGCGCAGCGTCGGTGAGCGCCACCTTGGGCAGCAGTTCCTGGGCCTGGCGGATCCGGGCCCGCAGCCGGTCTTCGGCCTCGGCGTAGTTCCCGGCAAAACCCTCCGGGTCGGCGTCGAACGCCAGCCGCCGCCGCACCGCCTCGGCCCGCAAAACCGGATCACGCGGCGCGGACACCTCGACGGTCAACCCGAACCGGTCGAGCAGTTGGGGGCGCAGCTCGCCCTCCTCGGGATTCATCGTCCCGACGATCACGAACCGCGCGGCATGGGTGACCGAGACCGAGTCGCGTTCCACGGTCAGCCGGCCCATAGCCGCGGCGTCCAGCAGCAGGTCCACCAGGTGGTCGGCGAGCAGGTTGACCTCGTCGACGTAGAGGATGCCGCGGTTGGCGCGGGCCAACAGCCCGGGTTCGAAGTCGAGGGTGCCGGAGCTGAGCGCCCGCTCCAGATGGATCGAACCCACCACTCGGTCCTCGGTGGCGCCGACCGGCAGTTCCACCAGGCGCACGGGGCGGGTCTCGACGGGGGCGTCGCTGGGGAACGGGCCGTCGGGGGAGAGCGGGTTCGCCTCAGCGGGATCGGAAGAGAACCGGTCGCCGGCCAGCACGTCGATGGGCGGCAGCACCTGGGCCAGCGCCCGGACCAGTGTCGACTTGGCGGTGCCCTTCTCGCCGCGGATGAGCACCCCGCCGATGCCGGGGGAGATCGCGCTCAGGACAAGCGCCAGCGCCATGTCGTCGAGGCCGCCCGGGGCATCCGGGTCGCCGCCGAGGACAGCGGGGAAGGGGTACAGCTGTTGCATTGAGGCTCCGCTCGTGTGGCCGACACCTCTGTGTCGGCGACGCGAAGCCGGTATTCGGACTGACCGTGGCGCACCGAAATGCGCCGCGGAACACCGTAGCGGGCCTGCGTCGGAGTCACACCGACTTCCCTGGCGCTTCGCGCCGATACCCTAACACTCGGGGCGCGAGACGCCGACCTGGGCGAAAGGACACCGAAGACAGTGAGTGCACCTGAAGCAGATCTGACCGGATGGGTCGCCGAGCCGTTCACCGGCGGCGAATTCACCCACGACGTTTACCGCAGGGGCAAAGGTCCCGGTGTGGTGCTGATCCCGGAGATTCCGGGGATTCACCCCGGGGTGCTGGCGCTGGGAAATCACCTGGTGGACAACGGGTTCACCGTAGCGATTCCTTCGCTGTTCGGCGAGCCGGGTAAGGCGATCACACCCGGCTACGCGCTGACCACGATCAGTCGCGCCTGCGTGACCCGCGAGTTCGCCGCGTTCGCCACCGACAAGCAGCGCCCGGTCACCCAGTTCCTGCGGGCGCTGGCCCGCGACCTCAACGAGAAGACCCCCGGCAAGGGCGTCGGGGTGATCGGCCAGTGCTTCACCGGCGGGTTCGCGCTGGCCGCGGCCGTCGACGACGCTGTGCTGGCCCCGGTGCTGAGCCAGCCGTCGGTGCCCATTCCGCTGACGCTCAAACAACGCCGCGACCCCGGGCTCTCCGAGGTCGAGCTGGGCGTTGTCGCCGACCGGGCCGCCAAGGACGGCCTGTGCGCGCTCGGCCTGCGGTTCAGCGAGGACAAGATGGCCCCCGGTGACCGCTTCGCGACGCTGAAAGCGCGGCTCGGGGACGCTTTCGAGGTCATCGAGATCGATTCCTCGTCGGGCAACCCGCACGGTCTGTCCCGGATGGCGCACTCGGTGCTCACCGACCAGGTCCGCGAGGTCGACGGCCATCCTGCCTACGAGGCGCGCAAGCGGGTGGTGGAATTCCTCACCGAGCGATTGACCTAGCTACGATCGCCGCTGTGCCAGCCCAGCCCAGCCCCGCCGAACGCATCGCCGTAGTGGGCATCGGCGCCGACGGCTGGGCCGGTCTGGGCGGGCCGGTGCGGGAGACCGTGCTGGCGGCCGACGTCGTACTCGGCGCGCCCCGCCAACTGGACCTGCTGCCCGAAGCCGATGGCCAGCGGCGGCTCAAGTGGCCGGCCCCGCTGCACGCCGGGCTGCCGGCGCTGTTCGAGGAACTGGCAGGACAGCGGATCGTGGCGCTGGCATCCGGGGACCCGCTGCTCAGCGGCATCGGCAGCACCCTGATCGCGCTGCTGGGCACCGAACGGGTGACGGTAGTGCCGGCGATCTCCTCGGTGACCCTGGCTCGCGCCCGGTTGGGCTGGCCGGTGGAGTCCGCCGCGGTCGTCAGCGTGGTCGGCCGCGACGTGCACGCGGTGCTGCGCGAGCTGGCATCGAACCGGCGGGTGCTGGTGCTGTCGTCGGACGAGCGCACCCCGGGACAGCTGGCCGCACTGCTGTCCGAGCGCGGCTACGGAGCGAGTCGGATGGTGGTGCTGGGCGATCTCGGCGGAGCGGCCGAAAGCATGCTCGACACCACCGCCGCAGCCTTTCAAGGCCCGGCCCCACGGCTCAATATCGTCGCGCTGGAGCTGGCCGGCCCGTCGGCGTACGGCTGGGTGAGCGGCCTGCCTGATCAGGCTTACGAGCACGACGGGCAGCTCACCAAACGTGACCTGCGGGCCGCCGCGCTGGCGCGGCTGGCCCCGGCGCCCGGGCAGCTGCTGTGGGACGTCGGCGCGGGCGCCGGCTCGGTGGGCATCGAATGGATGCGCGCGCATCCCGCCTGCCGCGCCATCGCCGTTGAGGCGAACGACACTAGGGCGCAACGCATCTCGTACAACGCCCGCAACCTCGGCGTGCCCGCGTTGCAGGTTGTGCGCGGCGCGGCCCCGCAGGTGTTGGCGGACCTGCCCACCCCGGATGCGGTGTTTATCGGCGGCGGTCTGAGCCGGCCAGGGGTGCTGACGGCCTGCCTGGCGGCGCTGGCGCCGGGCGGGCGGATGGTGGCCCACGGTGTCACGCTGGAGACCGAGACTCTGCTGCTGGAGGCCTACCGCGAACACGGCGGCGAGCTGACCCGCATCCATGTCGAGCACGCCGCACCGCTGGGGTCCTTGACCGGATGGACACCCGGCCGGGCGGTCACCCAGTGGGCGTTAGCCCGGCCCTGAGCGGTCCCGCGCGGGGTCATAGAGATGGCTCTGGCCGCCGCACGGATCGGGCAGGTCGGCCACCGCCCGGCCGACCAGGATGACTGCGGCAGACCGCAGGCCTGCCTCCTCGACCGCGTCGGCGATGTCGGTGATCGTTCCGCGCAGCACCAGCTCCTCGGGCTGTGACGCGCGATAGACCACCGCGACCGGGCAGTCTGGGCCGTACTCGGGGGCCAGCTCGGCCATCAGCGCCCGGACGCGGGTGATCGCCAGGTGCAACACCAGCGTGGCTCCGGTCGCGGCGAATGCGGAGAGCGCTTCGCGTTGCGGCATCGCGGTGGACGCGACTTGAGTCCGGGTCAACACCACCGACTGCGTCACCAGGGGCACCGTGAGCTCACGGCCCAGCGCCGCCGCGGCCGCCGCATATGCCGGCACACCGGGCGTCACCTCCCAGGGCACCCCGGCGGCATCGAGGCGGCGGGTCTGCTCGAAAACCGCGCTGTACAGCGACGGGTCTCCGGAGACCAGCCGCACCACCGCACGGCCCGCCCAATGCGCGGTGACCAGGCGGTCGGTTATCGCATCCAGATCCAGGTCGGCGGTGTCGACGAGTTCTGCTGTGCTGGAGCACTGTTCGAGCACTCGCGGGTCCAGGTAGCTGCCCGGGTAGAGCACCACGTCGGCGGTGGCCAGCAGGCCCACAGCCCGCACGGTCAGCAGGTCCGCCGCGCCGGGACCGGCACCGACGAACTGGACCGCTAACGCACCCATCGCGGCGTCCATACCCGTCCAGCCGTCACCTGTGTCGATGACGCCCCCACCAGGACAAGGCATTTCATGTCGATGGAGTCGGTGTCCAGCTCGCCCAGGGTGGTCACGGTGAGTGCTTCGGACTCCCGGCCGATGTCGCGGCCGACGACCACCACGGTCGTCGCGTCCCGGTGTTCCAGCAGCACCTTGCGCGCGATCGCGATCTGGTCGGGCCGCGCGCGAGAGGCTGGGTTGTAGATCGCCAGCACCAGATCGGCCTCGGCGATCGCCCGCAGCCGCGACTCGATCACCGACCACGGTTTGAGTCGATCCGACAGGCTCAGCACCGCGAAGTCGGCCCCGATCGGGGCGCCGGCCGCCGCGGCCACCGCCTGTACCGCCGACACCCCGGGCAGCACCCGCACCGAAACATGTTGATACTGAACATCGGAGGCGGCCTCGAACACCGCAGATGCCATCCCGAACACCCCGGCGTCCCCTCCGGAGACCACCGCCACCTTCTCACCGCGGGAAGCCAGGTCCAGGGCGAAACGGGCCCGGTCCAGCTCGACGGTGTTGCCCGAGGTGTGTCGCTGCAGCCCCTCGCGCTGCGGAACCCGCGCGACGTAGGGGCCGTAGCCCACCACGTGGTCGACGGTGGCCAGCGCCGCGGCCGCCTCGCCGGTCAGCCAGCCCTCGGGTCCCGGGCCGAGGCCGACTACCAGCAGCTCGGCGGCCGCGCGCACCGGCTCAACGACCACAGCGACCTGATCGCCCGGCGTCCGGGAACGCTGCCCGTTGCGGGAATCCCCGTCCACCACGATCAGCGATAGGTAGGGGACGCTGGCCTCCTCCACCTCGGCGACCGGCAGCCAGCGCTGTTGCGGATGGCTGGCCCGCTCGACGTAGTAGGCGTGCTCGAGGCGGCCCGCGGCGACCAGGGCCCGGCGCACGGCCGGGAAGGTGCGGCCCAGCTTCATGATGATGGCGCCGTCGGTGTCGGCCAGTCGCATCGCGAGCTCGTGTTCGGGCAGGGTGCCCGGGAGCACGGTCAGCACGTCGGTCTGGCGTACCAGCGGCATCCCGAGCGCGGCGGTGGCGGCGCTGAACGCCGGAATACCGGGGATGATCTCGGTGTCGAAGCGCGCCGACAGCCGGTCGTGCATGTACATGAACGAGCCGTAGAACAGCGGATCGCCCTCGGTCAGCAGCGCCACCGTGCGACCCGCGTCCAGGTGAGCGGCCAGCCGTGAGGCCGACGCCTCGTAGAAGTCGGCGAGTGCTCCGGCATAGCCGCCGGGGTGATCGGTGACCCCGGTGGTGACCGGGTAGCGCAGCTCCTCCTCGATCACCCCGTCTCGGATCAGGTCGGCGGCGATGGTGCGGGCATAGGACGCCTTGTTGACCCCGGCGTGGTAGGCCACCACGTCGGCGTCGGCGATGATCCGGGCTGCCTTGCGGGTGATCAGCTCGGGGTCACCGGGCCCCAGGCCCACCCCGTAGAACGTGCCGGTCATTCGGCATCCGAGGCGAGTGCGTTCAACGCCGACGAGGTGATCGCCGAGCCGCCACGCCGGCCGCGCACCGTCACGAACGGGATGTCGATGCCGTGATCGGCATGCAGTGCGGCCAACGCGGCTTTGGACTCGGCCGCGCCGATGAAGCCCACCGGGCAGCCGACGATCACCGCGGGGCGCGGCCCCCCGTCGATGATCAGCTCCAGCAGGTGGAACAGCGCGGTGGGGGCGTTGCCGATCGCGACGACGGCACCGGCCAGTTCGGGTTCCCACAGTGAGACGGCCGCCGCCGAACGGGTGGTTCCCCATTCCTTCGCCAGGTCCGGAACCCGTTCGTCGCGCAGGTAGCAGTGCACCTCGTTGCCGGCCGGCAGCCGCCCGGCGGTCACCCCGACCGCCACCATCCGGGCATCGCAGAGGATCGGCGCTCCGCCGTCGAGTGCGGCCCGGCCGGCGGGCACTGCGTCGGGGTGGATCAGCAGGTCTTTGGCGACGTCGGTCTGTCCGGCGCCGTGGATCATCCGCACCGCGAGCCGTTCCGCGCTTGCCGGGATGTGGGACAGGTCGGACTCGCGGCGGATGGTCGCAAACGATTCGACGTAGATGGCCGGTCCGTCGGCGATGTAGTCGTAGCGCCGAGACGGGCGCTTGGGCCTGCTCACCGATTCGCCTCCTGGGCTTGGGGGATGAAGACACCCTGCCACGGCGTCACCACGAGCTCGGTGTGCTCCACCAGCGACCGCCCGTGGTCCGGCGTGAGGACGCCGTCTGGCACGTGCACGTGGGTTCCGCCGGGCACGCTGCCAAACGGTAACGGACCCGACGGGGCCGGGACACGCGGGTCGGCCGCACCGAGCGGCGCCAGCGGCCGGGACAACTCGCGAACGTGCCACGGTGCGTCCGGCTGCCCGCCGCGGGCGGCCTGGAACGCTCTGGCCAGTTCGGCGAGCCGGCCGGCGGCGTCCTCGACGTCGATCACAGCACCCCAGTGTTCGCCGATCCGCAGCTGCGCCGTCGTGGCGTTCAGCACGACAAGGCCGGCATCGGCGGAGCGATCCAGCAGGTCGCCGCGGCCGTCGTCGAGGACGAACAGGAACCGGCCGGGCAGCCCGGCAAGCCGTGGATCGGCGCACAGCAGCGCGTCCAGTCGCGTCGCCACCGGTCGCAGGTCCGCCCGCCCGCCGGCATGGCCGGTCTGCGGCGAGACCAGGATGTTGCGGACCAGCTCGTGGCTGCGCGACGGCAACAGCCCGGTCGCCTCCAGGGCGGCCACCGCGTCGGGAGCGAGTTCACCCCCGTGATCGGCCAACCCGCGCAGCTGCAGGTTGGCCCGCTTGGTCAGGTAGACCGAACCGTCGGCGAACTCGGCGCTGACCTGCAGCAAGCGGGCCAGCGACGCGGCCGGCAGTCGGCCACCGACCAGTCGCAGCCGCACCAGCAACCCGTCGTCGGCCACCCAGGGCCGCAGCACGCCGGGGCACCGGTCGGCACGGGTGCGCTGGTTAGTGGTGGGATTCTTTGACACTGGGGACCGAATGACCTCTCGCGTTCGCCGAAACCCTACCGTCCGGGGGAAGCTCGCTGATTCCGCGATGTCCGCGGACCGCTTTCGCTACCGTCAAAAGTGCGCTGTCGCCCGGGCAGAAGAGGTGGATCGACATGAACCAGGACCATGTCGTCGAACCGGCCATCATCGCTCTCGAAGATGGTGGCAGGGAACAGATCTGGCCGCTGCCCGTCGGCAAGGCGAACCTCCTGAAGCTGCTGCACCTGTGCTTCGACGAGTACTGGAACGAGATCTGGTTCGGCACCATCATCCAGGGCGCCGCATGGGAGGTGGCTGCTCCGAACCCGCCCAAGAAAATCTCGATGGCGGATGGGTACGCCACCATCGACTTCGGCCGCTGGCATTTCCACTTGTGCATCGGCAACCACGTGGCGGCGCCACGGGAATTGCGGAAGATCCGCAAATGTGCGCGCGCGGAGCTATATCGCTACTTCGGTCACGACGACGCTCCCTCGTCGTGGGGCGTAAGGCTCTTCAACGGGCGTGACGAACAGATGACGACGGTGCTGCTACCGAACCCCTTTCTCACCAACGACCAGCAGATCCGTTCCGAACCGGCATGGAAGCAACTGGAACTGTGGGACCGGTTGCGGTCGGAATTTCTCGGCCTGGGACCCGATCCACGAGACCGGACCGGCACACGCATCACCTGCGGTGGAGAGGGTCGATCAGCGGAAAACTAATCGGGTCATTTGCGGGCACCCGGGGTTACTATCGAAACTTAGCGCGTGACAAGTGAGGCCGTGGGCCGTTAGTCAGTGCGGTCGGCGACCGTTATCAAGGATCGCCCATGACAACTGCTGCCGAACGTGAAGAACGCCTCTCGCTTATTTCGAGGCTGCACACCACCTTTCCGGAAGATCCGGAATGGCCCATGCCGGATCAGGTCGGTCAAGACCATTACTGGGCCTATCTGAAGACCTGCCACGACGTCGGCGGTGAGTTGGACACGCCGAAGACCTATGAGAACAAGGAAGAAGAGCACTGGGAGCTGATGACCTATGTGCTCTGCGAAACGCTTGGCTGGCGCGGAATCTGGGTCTCCGAGGAACGTCGGCGCATTGGCAACGTCGACGTGGGCCGCCCGATCTATCTCGGGCTGCCCTACTACGCCCGCTGGTTGTGGTCGGTGGGCCGGGTGCTGATCGAGAAGAAGCACATCAGCTGGGGCGAGCTGACCGATCGCTTGGCGCAGGTGCAGGAACGCTATGCCGGCCGACCGGCGGGAACCCACTTGAATGCCGAGCCGAAATTCCAGGGCGACGGGTCAGACGTCGTCCGCAACAAGCACCACCTCGATGCGGTGGGTATCGGCGATCCGCAGAAATTCGCCGGACTCGCCGACCCGGCACGGTTCGCGGTCGGTGATCGAGTACGCGTCCGCAACCTGCCCGCGATGTTCTACACCCGCACCCCGGAGTACGTGCGGAGCGCGCGCGGCACGATCGCCGAACTGGCCTACGAGAGCCCGGCCCCCGAGGACGAGACCTGGGACCGCGAGGACGCCAAGCCCGAATGGTTCTACATCGTGCGGTTCAACCAGACCGAGTTGTGGGATTCCTACACCGGGCCGGCCACCGACACCTTGCAGACCGAGATCCCCGAACGCTGGCTGGAGCCGGCCTAACCACCACATCCGACGGAAAGAACAGACCATGGCCGATCACGATCACGACCACGCCCGCACGGTCAAACCGATGGTCGACGAGATCACCGACTTCGAAATTCTGGAAATCGCGTTGCGCGAGCTGTGTATTGAAAAGGGTTTGTTCACCGCCGAACAGCACCGTCACCTCACCGAGTTCGCCGAGCAGATCGGCCCGACGGCCGCGGCTCGGCTGGTCGCAAAGGCGTGGCTCGACCCGGATTTCAAGGCGCTGGCCCTGAGCGACCCGATCGCCGCCTGCAAACACGTCGGTGTCGACTGGCTCGAACCCACCGGATTCGGCACTCCCAGTGACTTCGTCGCCTTCAAGATCCTCGAGGACACCCCGACCGTGCACCATGTCATCTGTTGCGCACTGTGCTCCTGCTACCCGCGGCCGATCCTCGGCAACTCACCGGAGTGGTATCGGACCCCGAACTACCGGCGTCGCATTGTGCGCTGGCCCCGTCAGGTGCTTTCCGAGTTCGGCCTCGA
This sequence comes from Mycobacterium sp. SMC-15, assembly GCF_045310925.1. Classification (NCBI taxonomy): domain Bacteria; kingdom Bacillati; phylum Actinomycetota; class Actinomycetes; order Mycobacteriales; family Mycobacteriaceae; genus Mycobacterium; species Mycobacterium sp. SMC-15. The sequence continues at coordinate 57,791 of NZ_JBJIAJ010000006.1, forward strand.
ACTGGCCGAGGGCGTGCAGGTGCGCGTCGAGGACTCCAACCAGAAGCACCGGTTCATGGTGATGCCGATGCGGCCGGAGGGCACCGAAGGCTGGTCGGAGGACCAGCTGGTCGAGATCCTCACCCGCGACTCACTGATCGGAGTCGCGCTGCCCAAGCCGGGGGTCACCACCAACGTCATCACCAAAACCCGGCCGGCGAACAACCCGATCTCCGCCAGCAGCGCGACACCGTGAACGCGTCATCGCCCGACGGCTTTGCGGGCCGGCCCATTAAAATCCTGGACCGCCTTGCCGACCCCAACCAGACCTGGCCCGTGATGGCGGCCAAGTACGGCGTGGACAACCCGCTTCCGCCGTGGAAGACAAGCCTCGACGGATTGTGCGATGCGCTTGACACCGCGTCGTGCCCGATCGAGGACTTCGGCTTCACCTTCAAGGACCGCCGTGACGAGGAAGACGAGTTGTCGACGACCCGTTATCAGAGCGTGCCGTACCCGGAAAGCCAGCTCCTCTCGCTGGCGCATTCGCTGATCGCCCGGGGCGTGATCGACGAGGCCGAACTTCGGCAGCGCCTGGCGGTGATTCGCGCCCGGCTGGAAGCGGGGTAGCGCGGGTTCTACCCGCCCAGCGCCGCCACCGCCGGGCCGAACATGCCCGCCTTGATCGCGCCCAGCGTGCCCGAGTCCTTGCCGGCCAGCGGCCGCAGCACCTCGGTCGCGGCCGGGGTCACCGCGCCCTCGGGGGCGGTGGTGTCCACAATGCCGAAGGTCGCGGCATCTACCCCGCCGAATCGGCGGCCGGTCGTCATCGACGCCACCTGAGCCTGCGGGGTGAGCTTGGCCTGGATCAACGCGGTCATCCCCGCGGTGAACGGAATCCGGATGTCGACCTCGGGGAAGCAGAAGAAGCCGCGGTCGGCGCGCATTACCCGGAAGTCGTGGGCGACCGCCAGCATGGCGCCGGCCCCGAACGCGTGGCCGACGACGGCTGCCGCGGTCGGGATCGGCAGTGTCAGCACCCGCGCGAGCAGGGCGTGCACCCGGCCGACGTACCAGTCGGTGCGGTCGCCGTTGGCCATCAGCCAGTCCAGGTCCAGGCCGTTGGTGTAGAACTTGCCGCCCGCGGTGGTCACCAGGCCGTGCGCACCCGCAGCCAGCACGTCGTCGAGTACCCGGTTGATCTCGTCGAGAAAGTCAGGGGAGAAGCGGTTTTCGTCGTCGCCGAGGTCCAGCACGGCAATCTTGTCGTCATAGGTCAGGTTCACTTCGAGGGATCCTTTCTAGAGGGTGGCCCGACCGACAGCACGGCGCGGACCGCCGCGTGCAGGTGGGACCGGGCGATGGTGCTGCCCAACCGATTCCGGCTGAGCACGAGAGCGGTGGGCAGATCGACGACGCAGGTGGTGATGGTGTCGACGGCGTCGGCGTCGCGACGTTCCCACAGGCCGTCCGCAAGCCGGATGAGCAAGCCGACCAGTTCGGCGTCGGCGCCGCGCAGCTGCTTGGCCAGCTCCGGAGACAGGTCGTCGTCGGGCAGTTCGTCGCGCCGGATCGCGAACAGCAACTTGCAGGCGTCGGGATGACGCTGCGCGAACACCACCGGGGCGTCGGCGGCGGCAACCACGGCCTCGAGCGGGTCCGAGACGGCGTTCACCAGTTCACCCTGGACCGCCAGGAAGCGCCGGGTGGCCCGCAGCCAGGCGGCGGCGACGAGCCCAGCTCGGGAGCCGAAGCCGTGGTAGACCGCGCCGTTGGAGGCGCCGGTGGCCTCGCCGATCGCGCGAATCGTCACCGCGGTGGGCCCGGACCGCGCGGCCAGCGACTCGACGGCGTCCAGCACCTGCTCGGGGTCGTACACGCGCGGGCGGGGCATGGCCGTCACCGTAACAGAGCGGGCGCTCTGTTACCAGGTGCGGTCATCCGGTCCCCGGCGTGACAGGATCGAGCAATCATGAGCACTCCCGGATCCCGTCCCGTCGTATTCTCCGGCGCCCAGCCGACCTCCGACTCGCTGCACCTCGGAAACGCCCTCGGTGCGGTCGCTCAGTGGACCAGCCTGCAGGACGATCACGAGGCGTTCTTCTGCGTCGTGGACCTGCACGCGATCACCGTGCCGCAGGACCCGGAGACCCTGCGCCGCCGCACGCTGGTGACGGCCGCCCAGTACCTCGCGCTGGGAATCGACCCGGCGCGCAGCACCGTCTTCGTGCAGAGTCATGTGCCCGCCCACGCCGAACTCGCCTGGGTGCTGGGCTGTTTCACCGGATTCGGGCAGGCGTCGCGGATGACGCAGTTCAAGGACAAGTCGCAGAAGCAGGGCGCCGACTCCACCACCGTGGGGCTGTTCACCTATCCGGTGCTGATGGCCGCCGACGTGCTGCTCTATGACACCGAGGTGGTCCCGGTCGGGGAAGACCAGCGCCAGCACCTGGAGCTGGCGCGCGATGTCGCGCAGCGCGTCAACGCGCGCTTCCCGGACACCTTCGTCGTCCCCGAGCCGATGATCCCGAAGGCCACCGCCAAGATCTATGACCTGCAGGACCCGACCGCCAAGATGAGCAAATCGGCGGCCACCGACGCCGGTTTGATCAGCCTGCTCGACGACCCGGCGAAAAGCGCCAAGAAGATCCGCTCGGCGGTCACCGACTCCGAGCGCGAGATCCGCTACGACCCGGAGTCCAAGCCCGGGATTTCCAACCTGCTGACCATTCAGGCCGCCGTCACCGGCTCGGACGTCGACACCCTGGTGGACGGCTATGCGGGGCGCGGCTACGGCGACCTGAAAAAGGAGACCGCCGAGGCGGTGGCTGAATTCGTCACCCCGATCAAGGCCCGGGTGGATGAGCTGCTCGCCGACCCGGCCGAGCTGCAGGCCGTGCTGGCCACCGGGGCGAGCCGGGCGCGCGCGGCGGCCGCCGCAACCCTGACGCGGGTGTACGACCGGGTGGGACTCCTTCCGCCGCCGGCATGAGCAAGGCCGTGACGGAGCAGGATCAGTCCAAGCCGGGCGTCATCGACCGGCTGCGGGCCAGGTACGGCTGGTTCGACCACGTGGTGCGGGCCCAAGAGCGCTACGACGACTGCCAGGGAAACTTCTTCGCCGCCGGGATGAGCTACTACACCATCTTCGCGCTGTTCCCGCTGGCGATGGTCGGGTTCTCCATCGGCGGTTTCCTGTTGTCGCGACGGCCCGAGGTGCTCGACGAGATCGAGCGCCGGATCAAGCATTCGATCCCCGGCGAGTTCGGCAACGAGCTCGTCACGCTGATGGACAGCGCGATCTCCTCACGCGCCTCGGTCGGGGTGATCGGCCTGGCCACCGCCGCCTGGGTGGGGCTGACCTGGATGGCCAACCTGCGCGAAGCGCTCTCGGAGATGTGGGAAACCCGTTCGGACAAAAAAGGTTTCGTCTCATCGAAGCTGTCGGACCTGCTCGCGATGGTATGGGCGCTCGGCGCCATGCTGGTCACCCTGGCGCTGACCGCGCTGGCTGATCCGAAGCTGATGCGAAACGTCCTGCGCTGGCTGGGGGTCCCCGACTTCACCTTGTTGGGTGGGCTACTGCGGGTTGCGTCGCTGCTGATGGCGGCTACGGTGTCGTGGCTGCTGTTCACCTGGATGATCGCCCGATTGCCGAGGGAGTCGGTGAGTTTCAACAGCGCCATGGAGGCCGGTGCTATCGCCGCAGTCGGCTACGAACTGTTCAAGCAGGCCGGCTCGGTGTATCTGCAGTCGGTGATCAACGGCCCGGCCGGGGCGGTGTTCGGACCGGTCCTGGGCCTGCTGGTGTTCGCCTACGTCACCGCCCGGCTCATTCTGTTCGCCACCGCGTGGGCGGCGACGTCGGCGGATAACCTGCGCACCGCCTGACTGTGTGATTGGCTCCCGAAAGGGGTAGTAGGCACTACGGAGCGGACCGCCTGGTTCCAGCTCCGGTCTGCCCGACTGCTCGTGGAGGGAGACGATCGTGGCTGGCGAATCCGCAAGTACCTGGCCAAGTCTTCGTGTCGAGGACTGGGGTCCTACCCGGGACACCCTGCACATGTGGACCCAGATCGTCGGCAAGGTCCGGCTGGCGCACGCGCCCTTGGTGAACCACTGGTGGCAGGTGACGCTGTACGTCACCCCACGAGGGCTCACCACGTCGGCGATCCCTTACGGCTGCGATGTTTTCGACATCGCATTCGACTTCATCGACCACCAGTTGGTGATCCGAACCAGTTCCGGTGTGACCCGGGCCATGCCGCTGCGGGAACAGTCGGTGGCGGAGTTCTACGCCACGGTCATGTCGATGCTGGCCGAGTTGGGCCTGCAGACACATATCCAGTCTCACCCCAACGAGGTCGAGCCCGCCGTGCCGTTCGCCGACGATGTCGAGCACGCTTCCTATGACCCGCAGGCTGCCCACCTGTTCTGGCGGCAATTGGTACAGGCGAACCGCGTGCTGGGCCAGTTCAGGTCGCGTTTCATCGGCAAGGTAAGCCCCGTCCATTTCTTTTGGGGAGCAATGGATCTTGCCTGCACCCGATTCTCCGGCCGACGCGCTCCAACGCACCCCGGCGGGGCACCCAACTGCGGCGACTGGGTGATGGTCGAAGGCTACTCACACGAACTCAGCAGCTGCGGGTTCTGGCCGGGCGGCGGCGCCGAAGGCGGCTTCTATGCCTACGCCTACCCGGAACCCGATGGCTTCGCCGATCATCCGGTCCGCCCGGCAGAGGCGTTCTACAGCACGCAGATGGGGGAGTACGTGCTGCCCTACGAGGCGGTGCGGCAAGCACCCGAGCCGGACCGGGTGCTGCTGGACTTTCTGCAAGACACCTATGAAGCGGCGGCGGTGCGCAGCAACTGGGATCGCGCTGCCCTCGAAGCGGATCCGAATCGGTGGCAGCGGCAATCACGCGCCTGAACGTCGCCGGCCGTCACTCCGGGCGGTGGGCGGTCAGCAGGAAGCCGGGCATCTGACCGATCGTGGCGAACAGCGGCGCCGGCCGAACCTCGTCGACAACCCAGCACGTCGAAACCTCGTCGCGCAACTGCTCTGCGGTGAACTGGGTGGGTGCCGGTCCCTCGTGGTCGGTGAAAGCGCCGGCACCGAAGGCCAGAATGTAGAACGTCGCGCCCGGAGCCGCAGCGCGGTACATGGCCCGCAGATAGTTCTCCCGCAGTTCGTCGGGCAGAGCGTGCAGCAGCCCGCTGTCGAAGATGGTGGAGAACCGGCCGTCATAGCCCGTCAAGGTGGTGATGTCGGCCGCCGCGAAGGTTGCGGTGGTCAGGCCGCGCTCGGCGGCAGCAGCGGTGGCCGCCGCGACCGCGGTGGGGGACAGGTCGATGCCGACAACGGTATGACCGCGCGCGGCCAAGGCCAGGGACAGTTCGGCGTGACCGCACCCGGCGTCGAGCACGTCATCGCGCACCGTGCCCGGCCGCGCGATCAGCGCCGCGTATTCCGGTTGCGGCGCACCGATGTTCCAGGCGGGCACCTGCGGCTGCTGGTAGGCCTCATCCCAATCGATCTTGTGTGTCATGGTGTGTTCCTTTCGTTGTCGGTGATGTCGCGGGCACTGGTGCCAGCTGAGTCGAGCCCCCAGGCGACGATCCGCCGCGGGGTGATCCGGATGATGTCGCCGGAGAGTCCGCTTTCGGTGCTTCCCGCCCCGGGCAGTGCGGTGCCGATGCCGCGGATCTCGATGCCACGGGCCTGCGGCGGCTTCACCGAGATCACGGTGTCGACGATGAAGGCCACCTGGGGATCCCGGAGCACGTTGCGCCATTTCTGGGTTGTCGAGAGTGCGTGGCCGACGATGTCGATCGTGGCCTGGTCCGGACCGAGGTGGACACTGACCGGTCTGATCTGGGGATCGCCGGCCGGCCCGATCGTGGCCAGCCGACCGATCGATTCATCGCGCAGGTAGGCCAGTTCGGCGGGAGTGAACGTCATGTTCGGACCTTTCGTTCGTCGCCGAGTCGGTTACGTAGCCGACTGAAGATGCGTTCGACGCAAGCCAATTCGTCGGAGTCCAGGTCGTCGAGGAACAGCTCGCGAACCGAACAGGCATGTGCCGGCATCGCCTCCTGGAGTGCCTTCAGGCCGGTGGCGGTGAGCACGGCGCGGTAGCCCCGCCGGTCATCGGGTGCCGACTCGCGTACGGTCAGTCCGCGTTTGGTCATCGAATCGATCTGGTAGGTGATCCGGCTGCGGGAGAAGACCATCCGATCGGCCAACTCGCTCATCCGCATGCGCTGTTCCGGGGCCCCGGTGAGCAGCATCAGCAGGTGATAGTCGATCAGCGTGAGGCCGGTCCGCTCGCGCAGCAGCTCGTCGAGCCGGGTCTCGAGCTGGATGCTGCTCTCGATATAGGCACCCCAGGCCTGCGCCTGCCGGTCGGACAACTTCTGGTCGGACACCGGTCACCTCGTTTCGAGAGGAAAGTCATACGCATTTGGATCAACGATGGCCAAGCAAGTCGCTCTCCCTGCTGATCAGCTTTGTTGACACCACCATAGCCATGTTCGCTAGATAATTCAAATTTTAACTATATGGGCGAGACTGGTCGGGTGATACCCCAGAGGGTGACGCGGTTTCTTACTGTTCGGCCCGCACCGGGTAGCGGCTCATGATCGAAACCCGGTTGAACGCGTTGATCGTGATCGCCGACCAGATCAGCAGCGAGACCTGGTCGTCGGTGAGGTGCTCGCGCAGCAGCGCGTACTCGTCGTCGTCCAGGTGGGTGTCGGAGATCCACGTGACCGCTTCGGCGAGCTCCAGGGCGGCCCGTTCGGTGTCGGAGAACAGTTGGGTGTCCCGCCAGGCCGGCAGCACCGCAATCCGCTGCACGGTGTCACCGGTCTCCAGCAGCGCCTTGCTGTGCATGTTCAGGCAGAAAGCGCACCCATTGATCTGGGATACCCGCAGATTCACCAGCTCCAGGACGGTCCGCGACAACCCGGCCTCTTCGGCACGCGCCCGCACCTCGGCTGCGGCGTCCAGGTAGGCCCGGTAGACCGAGGCGGACTGCTTGTTGAGGGGGATCCGCGTCACTGTTCGCCGGCCGGGTCGACGAGGTCGGCGAACTCCGGGTGCTTGGTGATGTAGGCCTCCACGAACGAGCAGGTCGGTACGACGCGTTTGCCGGCCGCGCGGGTGTCGGCCAGGGCCTTACCGACCAGAATGCCGGCCAGGCCGCGGCCGCCGAATGCCTTGTCGATCACGGTGTGGTGGAAAATCCGCTGATCGCCGCGTTCGATGTAGTCGGCGAACCCGGCCTGTTCGCCGTCGACGGTGATCTTGTATTGCCCGTTGTCGTGGGTGACGGTCGGTTCGCTCATCTTCGCAGCCTATCGGAGCCAGGCGCCGCGCCGCATTACTCGCGAGACCCGCCAATCGCGATCCAGCACAACCAGGTCGGCGTCACGTCCGGCGGCCAGAACACCGGCTCGGTGCAGCCCGAGGGTGCGCGCCGGGGTGGACGAGGTCATGCGCGCGGTGTCCGCCAGAGCCGCATCGTCGCCGCCGAGCAGTCGCACCACGGAACCGAACAGTCCGCCCATGGTGGCGGTGCTGCCGGCGATCGTCGTCGTGCCGTGCAGCCGGGCCACCCCGTCGGTGACATCGACGTCGAGCCCGCCCAGGGTGAACGCGCCGTCACCGGCGCCGGCGGCGGCCATCGCATCGGTGACCAGGGCGACCCGGTCCGGGCCGGCGGTGGCCACGACGTGCCGGATCACACCCGCGTGCAGGTGCACGCCGTCGGCGATCAGCTCGACGGTCACCCGCGGATCGGACAACAGCGCGGGAACCGGTCCCGGCTCGCGATGGTGCAGGGCTCGCATCGCGTTGAACAGGTGCGTGCCGACCGTCGCGCCGGCTTCGACCGCCTCCTGCGTCAGTTCGTAGCCCGCGTCGGTGTGGCCCACGGCCACCACGATTCCCGCATCCACCAAGCGCCGGATAACCGTGATGGCGCCGGGCAGCTCGGGTGCCAGCGTGACCATCCGGATCGTGCCCTCACCGGCGGCCAGCAGCGCGTCGACCTCAGCGTCGTCGGGGGCGCGCAGCGCTTCGCTGTCGTGTGCGCCGCAGTGCAACCGGCTCAACCACGGCCCTTCCAGGTGGATGCCGTCCACCACGCCGCGCCGGACCGCGGCAGCCAGCGTGCGCACCTGCGCCAGCAGGGCTTCCCGGGAGGTGGTCACCAAGCTGGCCAGGCCCGCGGTGGTGCCGTGCGACGCGTGCAAGGCGGCCGCCCGGTCCGGATCGTCGGCGTAGGAGACACCGGCGCCACCGTGGCAGTGCATGTCGACGAAGCCGGGCACCACCACACAGTCGCCGAAATCGGTGTCCGCGCGAACCTGCCCAGACCCGCAATCGGCGATTCGCCCACCGGCCACCGACACCCAACCCGGCCGGTGCACCCGGCCGTCGAGCACGACGGTGCCGGCGGCGATGACGCTCATGCCGACGCCTCACTGTCCGGCACCAGGGCCCCGGCGTCCCGGCCGTTCTCGGCTGGCCAGCGTCCGCCGTTCTCCCAGAAGTGCCGGATGTCTTCCAACTGCCGGCCCTTGGTCTCCGGGGCGTAGCGATAGACGAACGCCAGGCCGAGGATCGCCAGCACGCCGAACACCGCGAACGTCCCGGCGCCGCCCAGCGAGGTGAGCATGGTCAGGAACACCGCGGCGACGATCGCGTTGGCCACCAGGTCCGAGGTCAACATCGCCGACGCCCCCATAGACCGCATTCGGGCCGGCAGGCTCTCCCCGGCATACACCCAGACCAGTGAACCGAATCCGAACGTGTAGCCGACGGTGAACAGCAGCACCCCGCCGAACTTGACCGCCGTCAGGGCGTTGCCGAACGCGTCACCGGCGGCGAACACCGCGATCAGCAGTAGGTTGGCCGCGACCATGGTGGCAATACCGGACAGCAGGATCGGTCGCCGGCCGACCCGGTCGATGATCACCAGCGAGACGACCATTGCCGCCAGGGCGGCGACCTGCACCAGCGCCGGCAGGACCAGCAATGCGAAATCGCCCTCGAAGCCCATCTTCTCGAACAGCCGCGGGCTGTAGTAGACGATCGCGTTGATCCCGGTGATCTGGATGAAGAAGCCCAGCGTCACCACGAACAGCGTCGCCCGCAGATACGGCGGCCGCAGCATCTCGCGCAGCACGCCGACCCCGCCGGCCTGTTCCTCGGCCAAGGTGCGGTTGATCTCGGCCAGCTCGCGCTGTGCGTCGGCGCCAGGTTCGATGCGCCGCAGGGTGCGTTCCGCGTCGTCGACGCGGCCTTTGAGCAGATACCAGCGGGCCGTGTCGGGGATGCGTGCCAGCAGTAGGGCGACGAGCACCGCCGGTACCGCGGCCAGGCCCAGCATCGCCCGCCAGTTGCCGGTGCCGGCCAGTAGGTAGGCGCACAGATAGCCGGCGATGATCCCGATCACCGTGGCCACCCCGTAGGTCACCAGCAGTGCGCCGCGGGCGTGGGCCGGCGCCGACTCGGCCACGAACACCGGCACCACCACTACCGATATGCCGATGGTGATGCCGAGCAGCAGTCGTGCCACGGTCAGTGTCGACACCGACGTCGATGCCGCCCCCAGCAACGCGAAACCCGCGTAGCCCAGCGTCACCACGACCATGGAGCGCTTCCGGCCGATCGCGTTGGCCAACCACCCGCCGGCCACGGCGCCGGCGATCTCGCCGATCACCGTCGCGGTCGCGATCATCTCCTGCTGGGCTTCGGTCAGCCCGAAATCACGCTCGATGAACAACAGCGCGCCGGCGATATTGGACAGGTCGTAGCCGTAGATGACGCCGACGCTGGCGGCGGCCACTCCCACCAGCAGCGCCAGCGGCGAGGAGCGGCGCAGTTCCTCGAATCGGCCCATCTGGCCCACGGTAGGGGATGCGGTCAGTTACCGAATGCCCGAGTCGGGCCGTTCGGCCAGGGTGGCATACCAATAGGTCAACCCGGCCGCGACGAACTCGACGGCGCACGCGGCGGTGAAGGCCGGATGCGGCATGCCGACATCGACCATGGACATCAGCCGGGACACCCCGAGCAGGGCCATGGTGGCGGCCAGCAGGCGCACGGCTCCGGCCGGGATCACGGAGCGCCGAAAGGCCTCGAGGTAGCCGACTCCGAAGCCGATCAGCAGGGCGCCGGCTGCGCGGCTCTCGCTGTCCACCGTCGCGTTGACGGTCTGGCCGTCGGGAATGGAGTCCAGTGAGAACGCCATCCGGCTGATCCCCAGCGCTATCAGCAGCAGCCCGGTGAGCCAGCCGAATGCGCGCAGAGACTTGATCACCATGCCGAGCCCCTGCCGGGGCGGCGGTTCACCGCCCGGGCGCCCATGATGAGCGCGAACACAACGATCGTTCCGAAAATGCCCACCCCGACGCGCACCGGCACCGTGTCGTCGGACGGGGCCAGCAACATCGCCTGGGGGTTCGCGGCGTCGGCCGGGCTGCGGGGCGCCACCAGCGACGGGTCCGGTTCGATGAGCGTGCCGACGCGGGTGCCTGGCGGGACGGAGAAGCCGTAGTCGAGCAGCTGCGCGGCCTGCTGCCAGGGCGGGATCGGCTGCCGGGTGCCGCGCAGCAGCACGGCCACCAGCCGGCGCCCGTCCCGGGTCGCGGCGCCGACGAACGTCTGTCCGGCGTCGTCGGTGTAGCCGGTCTTGCCGCCCAGGGCGCCCGGGTAGTTGTAGAGCAGCTGGTTGTCGTTCTCCAGCTGGTAGCCGGGCGTATCGCCGTAGCCCGGGAAGTCGAAGCTGCGGGTCGCGACGATGTTGGTGAACGCCGGGTTGTTCCAGGCATAGCGGTAGAACAGCCCGATGTCGTAGGCCGAGGTGCTCATGCCCGGCCCGTCCAGCCCGGAGGGGGTGGCGGCGCGGGTGTCGCGGCCGCCGAGTCGCGCGGCCAGGGTGTTGATCTTGTGCAGCGCCACATCCCAGCCGCCGAGCTGCATGGCCAGGGCGTGCGCGGCGTCGTTGCCCGATCCCATCAGCAGTCCGTGCAGCAACTGGTCGACGGTGAAGCGGCCGCCGGGGCCGACGCCGACCCGGGTGCCTTCGGCGTTGGCGTCTTCTTGGGTCCCGGGAACCACCATGTTGGGGTCCAGTTCGTTCAGCGACGCCATCGCGGTCAGCACCTTGATCACGCTGGCCGGACGGTGCCGACCATGCGGATCGCGGGCGGCGATCACCGCGCCGCTGTCCAGGTCTGCCACCAGCCACGATTCGGCGGAGACCTCGCTGGGCACCGGTGGGGTGTCGGGTGCGGCCACGATCCCGCAGCCGGCCAGCGCCTCGCCGCCGACCGGGGTGGCCGGCACCGGCAGCGGCAACGGGGGAGGGCCGGCTTGCGGCACTTCGGAGGCGTCCACCGCGGGAGGAGTGCTGACCTGATACGGGCAGCCGACCGTTCCCGCGCCCCGGCCCGGGGTGGGATCTGCCGTCGCCAGTGGAGCGGAGGCGGCGAGGAAACCCGCGGCCACCAGGGCTGACACCGAGCGCAGAGAAGTCATCGTGTGTGCAGGGTAGGCCACGGGCCCCGCGAAACCGCGGAGCCACGCTGTGGCTGGTGGGGCGGAAGTTACAGCGGGAGGTTACAGCTGGAAATAGGCCAGGCCTGGCCCGGCGATCCGTCCCATCCACAGTCGATCGTCGGCCTCCACCACGCCGGTGGCCAGCCCGAAGCCGGGGTGCTCCGTGCGGTATTGGGTCAGTACCCGCCCGTCGTCGGCGTCGAAAGCGACCACCCACACCACCGGCGTCGGGTCGGGCAGCCAGCGATACGGCAACAGTCGCCACAACAGCCGGCGAAGCACCGGCGCACGCGGGCTCAGCCAGTCGGACAACGCGTTGCGATCGGAGACCATCGCGACCCAGATGCGTCCGTCGCGCCCGGTGGAGATGTTGTCGGGATGGCCGGGCAGTTCCTGCACCAGCGCAGTGATCGAACCGCGGTGGGAGCCGGTCAGCCAGTACTTGGACAGTCGCCGCCCGGTGCTCTCGGCGAACACCACCGCCGACTCGTCAGCGGTCAGCGTCACGCCGTTGGCGAAATGCAATCCCGTCGCCAGCACGCTCACAGTGCCGTCAGGATTGCGTTGCATCAATGACCCGCTGCCGCGGGCCTCGATCACCGAACCCTTGTAGTGCTCGTAGTGGAACCGGCTGGTGGATTCGGTGAAATAGATTGTGCCGTCGGCGGATTCGACGGCATTGGAGCAGAACGTCAGCGGCTGTCCGGCCACTTCGCTCACCAGGGTCTCCAGCTGATCGGTCTGCGGGTCATAGCGCAGCAGGCCGCGGTGGCTGTCACAGATCAGCAGCCGGTGATCGCCGGTGAAGGCCAACCCCAGTGGGCGCCCGCCGGTGTCGGTCACCACCCGTGGTGCGCCGCCTGCCGGGTCAACCGCGATGATGCGGCCGTCTTCCACCCCGGTCCAGATGGTGCCGTCGGCCGCCGCGACGACATCCTCGGGAGCGGTACCGGGAATCTCCACGAGTCGCAGTGCCGGGGTGGGATCGGGCGGGGGCAGCGGCCGTGATCCCGGGGGTTGCCAGCGGACGGGATCGATACGCGGCTTGGCCATTCCTGCATTGTGTCCGACAGGTCGCGCCCGGCACAGGCCTAGGCTGGTGGCGATGACGGCGTCGGTGGAGGACTTTGAGGCGTTGCGGCCTCATCTGCTGGCGGTGGCCTACCGGCTCACCGGCATGTTCGCCGACGCCGAGGACATCGTGCAGGACGCTTGGCTGCGCTTCGACGCCGCCGAGCGTGACCGCATCGTCGACCCGCGGGCCTGGTTGACCACGGTGGTGAGTCGGCTCGGCCTGGACCGGCTGCGTTCGGCGCCGCGGCGCCGCGAGACCTATGTCGGTGAGTGGTTGCCCGAGCCGGTGGTGACCGGTGACGACGCCGATCCGTTGTCGACGGTGGTGGCCGGCGAAGATGCCCGGTTCGCTGCCATGGTGGTGTTGGAGCGGCTGACTCCCGATCAGCGGGTGGCCTTCGTGCTGCACGACGGGTTCGCGGTGCCGTTCGGCGAGGTGGCTGGCGTGCTGAACACCACCGAAGCCGCGGCCCGTCAGCTGGCCTCGCGCGCCCGCAAGGCCGTCACCGCTGATCCGCCGCCGCAGCCCGATCCGCGCCACGACGAGGCGGTCGGCTCACTGATGGCCGCGATGGCATCCGGCGACCTGGCGGCCGTGGTGGCGCTGCTGCACCCCGACGTGACGTTCACCGGCGACGCCAACCGCCGGGCGCCGACCGCCCCGCGGGTCATTCGCGGTCCCGAGAAGGTGGCCCGGTTCCTGCTCGGCCTGGCGCGCCGCTACGGCCCGACCCTGGTCACCGCGAACCAACTGGCGCTGGTCAACGGCGAACTGGGCGCCTACACCCCGGGCGCGCCCGGCGCCGACGGGTTCCCCGAGCTGATGCCGCGCGTCACCGCGATGACGGTGCGCGACGGGCGGGTGGTGGCGATCTGGGATATCGCCAACCCGGATAAATTCACCGGATCCCCGCTGCGACCCGCCAGCCGATCGGAGGAAGAACGTGGCCACTAGCGTCTCAAAGAAAATGGGCGCGTTGATGTTTCGCGCAATGGACAAGATGCGCCACCGCGACGCCTTTGACATCGGTAATCCAACCGGCACGGACTTCACCGGCTTCGACAAGTCTCGGCAGATCCTGCTGGTCACGTTCAAACGGTCGGGGGAGGCGATGCCGAGCCCGATCAACCACGGCGTCGACGCCGGAAAGCTCTACGTCCGCACCGACGCATCCACCGGCAAGGTCAAACGAATCCGCAACAACCCGAACGTCGTCGTGGTCCCCAGCAGCCTGCGCGGGAAACCCGAGGGGCAACCGGTGGCCGCCATCGCCCGGATTCTGCCCGAGTCCGACCATGCGCAGGCCGAACGCGCGATCGCCGCCAACTGGAGCCCGGCGATGCGGATCTTCGAGCGCGGTCTGGACAAGGGGAGTGCGGCGGCCGGACTCCCGATCGCCTATATCGAGATCACTCCGGCGACTCAGTCTCGCTGATCTTCGGTGGCCCAGGGCACCCGGCAGGCATCCCCGGAGTTGAAGCCCTGCTCGGTGATGCCCAGCGCCGCGTACATCCGGGATCGCATGTTCTCCACCCCGATCTGGTAGGTCAGCTCGATCACCCCGGCGTCACCGAACCGGTGCTGCAGATCGGCGACCTGTTCGTCGGTGACCGAATGGGGGTCGGTGGTCATCGCGTCGGCGTAGGCGATCGCGGCCCGCTCGTCCTCGCTGTACAGCGGCGAGGTCGCGTAGTCCTCGATCTGCTTGAGCCGGTCGGTGTCGATCCCCTCCAGGCGTTGCAGCATGGATCCGAAGTCCACGCACCACGAGCAACCGACGGTGCGGGCGGTCCAGAACACCGCCAGATCCCGCGGGCCGGCAGGCAGCTTGCGCGACGCGGACTGCAACAGGCCCTCGTGCACCGCATTGGCCACCAGCAGCCGCGGATGATGCGCGGCGACGGCGAAGGGCTCCGGCACTTCACCGAAGCGACGCTTGGCGTAGCGGTACATGGCGCGCACCAGCATGTTGGTGCGTTTCGGCGGCAGCGGGTCGATGCGAGGTTTGGTAGTCATACCCCTAAGACGAGCCGGGCCGCCGAAGTGTGACAGCGCCCGCCGCCGAATGTGAAGATGGCTTCACGCTCGGCGGCCGAACGTGAAGGTGGCTTCACGCTCGGCGGGTCGGCGGCGGACCTCAGATCAGGAAGGGGACCAGCGCCTTGCGGTCGGTCGGGTAGTCGACGAACTTCTCCTGATACCACTTGTGGGTGCCCAGGGCGCGGGGGATCAGATTGCCCGCGGTGATCAGCAGGATGGCGACGCCGGGCAGCGCCCAGGTCAGGATCGCGAAGCCGGCCCACGCCGTCATCTCGCCCAGGTAGGCCGGGCTGGTGACGAAGCGGAAGCCGCCGCCGAACGGAATCCGGTACTCCGCGCCGCCGGGATTGTTCTTGTCGCGCAGGTTGCGCACGATCGACTCGGAGTTGACCAGCAGGGCGAATCCACACAGGTAGACCACCAGCCCGATCAGGAACCGCGGGTCGGTCAGCCAGCCGGTGCCGTACTGGCCGAAATAGTCGTGGCTGAACAGCGCACCGTTGAGGTAGCCGTGCATGGACGTGACGAGCATGCCCATCACCACCACCGAGATGTTGAAGGTGCTGCGCTTGCCGGGCACCTGGCGGATGGCCAGCGGGAAGAACCAGCCGCGGTTGGCGTAGTGCAGCGCCCAGATGCCGGCCAGCACCAGCGACGTCGGCTCGAAGCGGTGCGGCCCGCTCAGGTAGGCGACCAGAAACACCACGGTCGCCGGGATCTCCATCAACCACCAGCCGAACTTGGGGTTCAGGTTCAAGCCGAGCTTGGTCGTCGAGAACCGCCCGTAGGAACTCTGGCCGAAGAAGCCGCCGATGATCACGAACGCCGCGAAGGCGAACGCTGCGGTCAGGACGGTGTCGTAGACGGTGTTGCCGGTGTACCAGTGCATGCTCAGTGTCCTATCACGGTGGTGGTGATCGAACGCGAAAGCCCCCATTTCGTGGCGAAATTGGGGGCTTGCACGTCGAGTCGCGGACGAAGGTCAGCGGGCGAACATCAGCGCCCGCTTGACCTCCTGGATCGCCTTGGTGATCTCGATGCCACGGGGGCAGGCATCCGTGCAGTTGAACGTGGTACGGCAGCGCCACACCCCGTCGACCTCGTTGAGGATGTCCAGGCGCTCGGCGGCGGCCTCGTCGCGGCTGTCGAAGATGAACCGGTGGGCGTTGACGATCGCGGCCGGCCCGAAGTAGGCGCCCTCGCTCCAGTACACCGGGCAACTCGTGGTGCAGATGGCGCACAGGATGCACTTGGTGGTGTCGTCGTAGCGCGCACGGTCGGTCTGGCTCTGGATGTGCTCGCGGGTGGGGTGGTTGCCGGAGGTGATCAGGTACGGCTTGACCGCCTTGTAGGCATCCATGAACGGTTCCATGTTGACCACGAGGTCTTTTTCCACCGGAAGCCCGCGCAGCGGCTCGATGGTCAGCGTCAGCTCCTTGCCCGGCTTTTTGGGCAGGATGTCGCGCATCAGCAGCTTGCAGGCCAACTTGTTATTGCCGTTGACCCGCACGCCGTCGGAGCCGCACACCCCGTGGGCGCAGGACCGGCGGAAGGTCAGCGTGCCGTCCAGGTAGCTCTTCACGTAGATCAGCAGGTTGAGCAGCCGGTCGGTGGGCAGTGCCGGAACCCGGAAGCTCTGCCAGCCACCGGTGGCGGCGTAGGCGTCGGGGTTCTCCGGGTTGAACCGGGCGATCTTGAGCGTGACCATCTGCGCGCCCTCGGGGATCGCGGGCAGCGGCGGGTCACCGGCCGGGACAGTGTCGACCAGCGCCGCCGGTGCCGCGCTCGACGGTCCCGGCGAGCAGCACCCGCCCTCGGACGAGCAGCAACCGGAGTCAGCTGAGGAGGACATCAGTACTTCCGTTCCTTCGGTTCGTAGCGGGTCTGCACCACCGGTTTGTAGTCCAGCCGGATGTCGGCGATCAGGTCGGAGCCCTGCTTGTAGGCCATGGTGTGGCGCATGTAGTTGACGTCGTCCCGGTTGGGGTAGTCCTCGCGAGCGTGTCCGCCGCGCGATTCCTGGCGGTTCAACGCACCCAACACAGTGACCTCGGCCAGCTCCAGCAGGAAGCCCAGCTCGATGGCCTCGAGCAGGTCGGAGTTGAAGCGCTTGCCCTTGTCGTGCACGGTGATCCGGGCGTACCGCTCCTTGAGCGCGTGGATGTCGCTCAGCGCCTGCTTGAGGGTCTTTTCGGTGCGGAACACCGCGGCGTTGTTGTCCATCGACTGCTGCAGTGCGCCACGGATGTCGGCGACCCGCTCGTTGCCGTGCTCGGAGAGGATGTCGGACACCCAGCCGGTCACCATGTCTGCGGGGTTCTCCGGCAGGTCGACGAAGTCGTGCGCGTTGGCGTATTCGGCGGCGGCGATACCCGCGCGGCGGCCGAAGACGTTGATGTCCAGCAGCGAGTTGGTGCCGAGCCGGTTGGCGCCGTGCACCGAAACGCAGGCGCATTCGCCGGCGGCGTAGAGGCCCGGCACGGTGTTGGTGTTGTCGCGCAGCACCTGGCCGGTGTTCGTGGTCGGGATGCCGCCCATCACGTAGTGGCAGGTCGGGTAGACCGGCACCAGTTCCTTGACCGGGTCCACGCCCAGGTAGGTGCGGGCGAACTCGGTGATGTCGGGCAGCTTCTCCTCGAGCACCTCTTCGCCGAGGTGACGCACGTCGATGTAGACGTAGTCCTTGTTCGGTCCGGCGCCGCGGCCCTCGAGCACCTCGAGCACCATCGAGCGGGCCACGATGTCGCGCGGGGCCAGGTCGACGATCGTCGGTGCGTAGCGCTCCATGAACCGCTCACCGTCGGCGTTGAGCAACCGGCCGCCTTCGCCGCGGACGGCCTCGGAGATCAGGATGCCCAGGCCGGCCAGGCCGGTCGGGTGGAACTGGTGGAACTCCATGTCTTCGAGCGGGAGTCCCTTGCGGAACACGATGCCCAGGCCGTCGCCGGTCAGGGTGTGCGCGTTCGAGGTGGTCTTGTACATCCGGCCCGAGCCGCCGGTGGCGAACACGATCGCCTTGGCGTGGAAGACGTGGATGTCACCGGTCGCCAGCTCGTAGGCAACGATGCCGGTGGCCACCGGGCCCGACGGCGTCTCGGTGAGCACCAGGTCCAGGGCGTAGAACTCGTTGAAGAACTCGACGCCGTGCTTGACGCAGTTTTGGTACAGCGTCTGCAGGATCATGTGGCCGGTCCGGTCGGCGGCGTAACACGCGCGGCGCACCGGGGCCTTGCCGTGATCGCGGGTGTGCCCGCCGAACCGGCGCTGGTCGATACGGCCCTCCGGCGTCCGGGAGAACGGCATGCCCATGTTCTCCAGGTCCAGCACCGCGTCGATGGCCTCCTTGGCCATGATCTCCACGGCGTCCTGGTCGGCCAGGTAGTCGCCGCCCTTGACGGTGTCGAAGGCGTGCCACTCCCAGTTGTCGTCCTCGACGTTGGCCAGCGCCGCGCACATGCCGCCCTGGGCCGCGCCGGTGTGGCTGCGCGTGGGGTAGAGCTTGGTCAGGACCGCGGTGCGGGCCCGCGGGGCCGCCTCGACGGCCGCGCGCATCCCGGCGCCGCCGGCACCGACGATCACCACGTCGTATCGATGTTCTTGAATCACCGCGATATCACCCGTTCGCTACCGAATCTGCCGTCAAGAAATGTTCGCGTCGAAGCTCAGCAGCACGTAGCTGCCCAGTGCCAGCGTGAAGATGATCGACACCGCCAGCAGCGTCATCAGCCAGAACCGGCTGCGGGAGCTGCGGGTGTAGTCGCCGATGATCGTGCGCATGCCGTTGCCGCCGTGCAGTTGGGCCAGCCACAACAGGAGCAGGTCCCAGATCTGCCAGAACGGCGAGTGCCAGCGCTCCGCCACGTAGTTGAAGTCGATGCGGTACACGCCGTCCTGCCACATCAGCATCACGAACAGGTGCCCGAGCACCAGGAAGATCAAGACGGCACCGGAGAACCGCATGAACAGCCAGGTGTACTTCTCGAAGTTGGGCATCCCGCTGTGCCGCTGCGGCGCACGCGGGTCGCCGAGGCTGGCCGGGCGGTCGCGGTCCAGCCCGCGGACCGGGGCTATCGGGCCCCTGCTGCCTTGTACGTCAATTGTGCTCATAGGAACCGCTCCACCATGTGCATGCCGATGCGAACCACCACCGGAACCATCACCACCAGCCAGATGACGCCGACCGCCACCAGCATCTGGCGGTGCCAGCGGGTGCCCTGCCACCAGAAGTCGATCAGGATCAGCCGGACCCCGTTGAGACCGTGGAACAGCACCGCGGCCACCAGCCCCAGCTCCATCAGGCCGACGAGCGGGGTCTTGTAGGTCGCGATCACCTCGGTGTAGGCCTCCGGGCTCACCCGCACCAGGGCCGTGTCGAGCACGTGTACGAACAGGAAGAAGAAAATGGTCGCACCGGTGATCCGGTGCAGCGCGAACGCCCACATCCCCGGGTCACCCTTGTACAGACTCTGCCGCCGGAACCGCGTCCCATCCGTCCGGGTCCTCGGCGTCGCCGCATCCGCGGATGTCGCCGTCATCAGCGCCTCCAAATTTTCTGCAGCGGCCCGCTGCGCCCGGCCTATACCGTGCGTACGGTCGCTCCGCAACGCAATCGCTGTCAACAAACCTCGGCAAGGACTCTAAACCCATCAATAGGTCCGAAACGACCACGCAAAAGTTACTGACGAGTAGCCAGAGCCTGCGGCTACGCTGTTTTTTGATCGTTGCCGACGGACGGACGAGGTGATGTGGTGCGCTCGGATCGACAGGAGACCTGTTGAATGTCCCACCAAATCGACTGGGATATGTTGCGGCGCAACGCAATCAAGGTTTCATCTAACGCCTACGCGCCGTACTCGGGCCTGCGGGTCGGTGCAGCCGGACTGACCGATGACGGCCGGGTGGTCACCGGCTGCAATGTGGAGAATGTCTCATATGGGCTGGGCCTGTGTGCCGAGTGCGCGGTGGTCTGCGGGCTCTACGCGGCCGGTGGCGGGCGGCTGGTGGCGCTCTCCTGCAGCAATTCCGACGGGACCCTGCTGATGCCGTGCGGTCGCTGCCGCCAGGTGCTGCTGGAACACGGTGGTTCCGCACTGCTCATCGACCACCCGGCGGGGGCACGGTCGTTGGCCGAACTGCTGCCGGAGGCCTTCGGACCCGACGCGCTGCCATGAGCGTGCCGGCCTTCTTTGACGCCCCGACGCTGATCGCCACCAAGCGTGACGGCCACCGGCTGCCCGATGCCGGGATCGACTGGCTGATCGACGCCTACACCGCGGGCGTGGTCGCCGAAGAGCAGATGTCGGCGCTGCTGATGGCGATCTACCTGCGCGGGATGGATGCGGCCGAAACCGTCCGGTGGACCACGGCGATGATCGCCTCGGGGGAACGGATGGACTTCACCGACCTGAGCCGCGGCGGCAAGCCCCTCAAGACGGTGGACAAGCACTCCACCGGCGGGGTGGGCGACAAGATCACCCTGCCGCTGGTTGCCGTCGTTGCCGCCTGCGGAGCTGCGGTACCGAGCGCGTCGGGTCGTGGCTTGGGGCACACCGGTGGCACCTTGGACAAGCTGGAGGCGATACCGGGCTTCGATGTGGCGCTGTCCACCGCGCGGCTGCGTGAGCAACTGGCCGCCGTCGGCGCGGCGATCTTCGCTGCCGGCGCTCTGGCACCCGCCGACGCCAAGATCTACGCGTTGCGTGACGTCACCGCCACCGTGGAATCGCTGCCGCTGATCGCCAGCTCGGTGATGAGCAAAAAGCTCGCCGAGGGCACCGGAGCCCTGATCTTGGACGTCAAGGTCGGGTCGGGCGCGTTCATGCGGTCCGCTGAGCAGGCCCGGGAACTGGCCCAGATGATGGTCGGGCTGGGTGCGGCGCACGGTGTGCCGACCCGTGCCCTGCTCACCGACATGAGCGTGCCGCTGGGGTGCACGGTCGGCAACGCGATCGAGGTGGCCGAAGCCCTCGAGGTGCTGGCCGGCGGCGGCCCGGCCGATGTGGTGGCGCTGACGGTGCGGCTGGCCGAAGAGATGCTGGAGCTGGCCGGAATCGACGGTGTCGACCCGGCGCAGGCCCTGCGGGACGGCAGCGCGATGGACCGATTCGCCGCGATGGTCGCCGCCCAGGGCGGGGATCTGGACGCGCCACTGCCGGTGGGGGCGTGCAGCGAGACCGTGACTGCTGATCGGGGCGGCGTCATGGGGGCCATCGACGCGATGGCGGTGGCCCTGGCGGCGTGGCGGCTCGGCGCGGGCCGGTCCAGGCCGGGGGAGCGGGTGCAGCACGGGGCGGGGGTGCGGATTCACCGCCGGCCGGGCGACCCGGTGGCGGCCGGCGAAACCTTGTTCACGCTGTACACCGATACCCCCGAGCGGCTCGCCGCCGCGTTGGCTGAGCTCGACGGCGGCTACCGCATCGGCGACACACCGCCGCAGCCGCGTCCCCTGATCATCGAGGCGACGCCATGATGAAGTCATGAGCACACCGGTGAGCCTGGAGACCATCGGGCAGGTCCCCAAGGCGCTGCTGCACGATCACCTGGATGGCGGCCTGCGCCCGGCCACCGTCGTCGACATCGCCGGGCAGGTCGGCTACGACGGGCTTCCGGAGACCGACCCCGACGAGCTGGCGACCTGGTTCCGAACTCGCTCGCACAGCGGCTCGCTGGAGCGCTATCTCGAACCTTTCAGCCACACCGTGGCCGTGATGCAGACCCCCGAGGCGCTGCACCGCGTGGCCCGAGAATGCGTCGAGGATCTGGCCGCCGACGCCGTCGTCTATGCCGAGGTGCGGTTCGCCCCCGAACTGCACATCGAGGGCGGGCTGTCGTTCGACGAGGTGACCGATGCGGTGCTGGCCGGTTTCGCCGACGGCGAGCGCGACGCCGCGGCAGCGGGCCGGGAGATCACGGTGCGCTGCCTGGTGACCGCGATGCGCCACGCCGCGCTGTCCCGGGAGATCGCCGAGCTGGCCATCCGGTTCCGCGACAACGGTGTGGTCGGGTTCGATATCGCCGGCGCCGAGGCCGGCTATCCGCCGAGCCGGCACCTGGATGCGTTCGAGTACATGCGTGACCACAACGCCCGGTTCACCATCCACGCCGGCGAGGCGTTCGGGTTGCCCTCCATCCACGAGGCGATCGCATTCTGCGGTGCCGACCGGCTGGGGCACGGGGTGCGGATCACCGACGACATCACCGTCGACGACGACGGCAGCGTGCGGTTGGGGCGGCTGGCGGCGATCCTGCGCGACAAGCGGGTCCCCTTGGAGCTGTGCCCGAGCTCCAATGTGCAGACCGGCGCGGTCGACAGCATCGCCGAGCACCCGTTCGATCTGCTGGCCCGCGCCCGGCTGCGGGTGACGATCAACACCGACAACCGGCTGATGAGCGACACCACCATGAGCAGGGAGATGTGGGTGCTGGCCGAGACCTTCGGGTATGGCTGGGCCGATCTGCAGCGATTCACGGTGAACGCGATGAAGTCGGCGTTCATCCCGTTCGACCAGCGGGTGCAGATCATCGAAGAAGTGATCAAGCCGCAATATGCGGTACTGATCGACTGATTCACACCGGGAGCAAAACTGACGAAGGCCGGACAATCGCGGTGGCGATTGCCCGGCCTTCGATCCTCCGAATCAGTGCTCGGTGACGGTGGCCTCGGCGTCGCCCTGCTTCCAGGTGATGATGCCGTGCTCGAAGGTGGTCTGCTTGGACCCGTCAGCGTTGGTGGTCTCGTCGCTGGTCGGGTAGCCGAGCTTGCCCTGCGAACCGCCCAGCTCGTTCCACTTGTCGCGGATCTTGCCCCACACCACGTAGGACCGGGTGGTGTGAACGATCACGCCGCCGTCGAACTGCTGGTAGGTGCCGCCGTCAGGGTTCTTCTGCTCGGCGCCGGTGGGCTCGCCCAGATCCTGCTTGGCGGTCGCGTCCAGTGAGTCGAGTTTGGCCAGGATCGGTCCGGCGACGGTGTACTCCTTGCCGTCGGCCCCGGTGATCACGGTGGAGCTGGCGGCGCTCTCGTCCTCGGAGGGGGTGTTGACCGCGGACGAGATCACCGAGCTGGCCGAGGACGCAACCGAGCTGGCCGAGCTGAGGGCTTCGCTGGTCTTCTCCTTGGCGGTGCCATTGCAACCCGTGCCGATCAGCGCGACTCCCAAAACTGCTGCGGATACTGCTGCGGCCCGCTGTGTTGCCTTGCGCATGTGTAGTCCTTTCGAATTGGAAGGCCCCCGCAAACCGCACGGCTCGGCCCGAGTGTTATCGGGCCAGATGTTAGTCGTGAATATGACCACTCGGCAGTGAAATGAGGCAAATGATTGCCGCATTTCCAGTGAATTTCCGCAGTACCGCGCACGTCGCGGCGGGCGCAACCGGGCGGAAAATCGTTATTCGCGCCGCAGTCGCGACTGCACGAACTGTTCGAGCTGTTCCCATTCCTTGACGGCGGGCGCGTACGGGCGTTGCGGTTCGTTCACCGATTCCCGGTCGAGCACGTAGCTGACCATGCGGCCCAGCGGACGGTCCGGCTTGAGGGTGTCGGCGACCACGCCGTCCTCGGCGTAGGTGCCCACATCCTGCAGGAATTCGACCGCCAGATCGAGCTGCTCGCGGTCTACCGCGTCCGGCCCATCGGTGATGTCGTCGGACATCCCGGAGAGCACGTAGACATTGTCATCGGTGATGTCGATCGTCAGAGAACCGTCGGTGGCGGCGGTCCGGATGTCGTCGTAGGTGCTCAGATCCGACAGGTCGTGGTCGTGCTCGTCGGCCAGGTACCGGGCCAGAGCGCGCTCGGACCCGAACACGCTGATCCGGCCGTTGCGGCCCAGGAACACCGGCTGGTCCCCGAGATAGCAGCGCAGCGTGAAGAACGTCCCGTTGTCGGTGATGACCCGAATCGGGTCGATGCCCACCTTGGTCCAGAAGTTCGCGTCGCCGCCAAGCACCACCCGGTCGCCCGAGGCCCGCTCAGTCGCCGCGGCGGCCGATTCGTCGTCGCCGTCCTGCTCGTCGGTGTCTTCGATGTCCTCCGCCGGCTCCGGTTCGGCCGGGGCGTCTGCGGCCAGCTCATCGGCCGCCCGCGAGGCCGCGGCGGCGTCGACGTCGGGCGTGCTGATGATCTCTTCAACGGCGGCCAACACCGCGCCCCAGTTGCGGCCGATGATCTCGGCGATCGTCTCCCAGCGCTTGCGGCCGGCCCGACCGGCGAAGTTGTCGACGCCGCCGGCCAGCCACCCCAGGTTGGGGTTGCCGTTGAAGAACTTGGTCACCGCCGGAAGGTCGCACACCGATCCGATCGCCGAGACGATCTCCATCGCCTGGGCCAGCGACTGGACGGACTGCTTGGTCGGCTTCTCGGTCAGCAGTTCTTCGACCGCGATCAGGTCATACTGCCTGCCCCGGCCCGGGTCCAGCTTGTGGGCGTTGGCCTGGACAAGCTGCGGCCAGCTCGGGTGGTCGGCCAGGTCGTTGTTGGCGTTGACCCGTACGAATGCCACCAGGTCGGCCACGGTGGCGAACCCGTAGAGGTCTTCGTCCCTGCCCAGGAACGCCTGCCACTCGTCACCGGAGTCGCGCCAGCTCGGCGCCCACAGGGTGTAACGGTCACCATCGGTCACCGCGAGGCGGATCGGTACGAGGTCAGCTGCCATGGCGCACAGAATAACGATGCAGCCCGCGAGGCCTGAAGGCGGGATTGCGCCGGGATTGGCGGCGCGTCGGCTCGCATCGCGGATGAGAGAACCCTGAATTTTGCGGTGATCGGGTTGGCGGCTTCCGCCGGATGGCTAGCGTCGCTGCTGTTGGAAAACCGGGGCCGGGGGAGGTCGCCATGACGACTGGTCGGTTGCGCCCAGCGGGCGCCATGCTGCTGGCGGTGCTGTGCGCCGCGGTACTGGGCCTGACATCGGCGTTGTCCTCGGCGGTGGCTTACAGCGTGGACCAGCTGGCGATCCGGTTGCGGCTGCTGGCCGACCACGGCTGGATCATGAGCGGCACCGGTGTGCCCGATCCCAGCGTCGGCCCCTACCTGGGTCAGATCCTCGCCGGTTACCTGCAGCCGTCGTCGCCGCTTTTCCCCGGCCAGCCGACGTTTCCCGGCTACACCTTCGGAGGCCTGACCACACCGGAGCAGTTCTGCCCGTTCGTGTGCATCCCCGGACAGCCGGCGCTCAACTTCGGACAGTCCCTGAACGCCGGTGTGGGCTTGCTGAATCAGGGGATCCTGCCGCAGTTGCTGGCCGGCGACAACGTGGCGGTGTTCGGCTACTCGCAGAGCGCCGCCATCGCGACCATCGAGATGAACAATCTGATCGCCAACGCCGGGACCGCCGGTTACCCGACCCTGGATCAGCTGGGCAACATGCACGTCGTGCTGATCGGTGACCCGAACAATCCGATCGGTGGGATCCTCGACCGCTTCCAATTCCCCGACGACCAACACCTGCCGTTCGTCAACATTCCGCTCAGCCTGGACGCCACCCCGACCGACCACATCGCCTCGGACATCTACACCGGTGAGTACGACGGCTGGGCCAACTTCCCGCAGGACCCGACCAACATCCTGGCCGTCATCAACGCGCTCATCGGCATCCTCACCGTGCACCCGTACTACCCGGACTACACCGCAGAGCAGTTGGCCAGCGCCATCAACGTCGGCACGATCGGCGACGCGAACTTCTACATGATTCCGCAGAACCTGCCGATCCTGCAGTTCATGTTCAACGGGGGGACTGCTGGGCAGTTCTTCGGCGACTTCTTCTCACCGTGGGCCAGGCTGGTCATCGACTGGGGCTACGGCAATGCCGGCGACCCGGCCGTCAACGGGCTTTACCAGATCCCGGCCGGTGACTTCATCAGCGGCAGCGCCTACCAGCAGGCGTTCGGGGTGGCCGGCGGGCCGTGGGCGATGACACCGACCGGTGAGCTGTACGACGGCTCCAGCGTGATGGGCCTGTTCGAGCGGATGGACCCGCTGCAGATGCTGGCCGGTGCCCAGAATGCACTGATCCAGAGCCTCGTCGGCCCGTGGGCCGACGTCGCGGCTGCCGCCAACGGCGGTGCCCTCAGCGCCACGGACATCAGCACCATCACCGGGATCACCGACTTCCTGCAGACCATCACCGGCTACGACCTGATCAACTCCATCGACCAGTTCCTGATCAACGGGTGGAGCGACCTGGCCGCGGCGTTGGACCTGAGCGACGTGCTGGGCCCCGACGCCCTGCTGAGCGGGCCCGGGCTGCCCGGCGACGGGCTGCTGGATCTGATCGGTCTTGGCTTCAGCCTCTTTAACTTCTTCGGCGCGTAGACCGACCCGCCTGGAGCAAAAGCCAGGTCGATTGTCATCGATTTGACAACACGCGTTTTCTCAATGAAGGTCAACGCTGAAATCCACCTAATAGATTAATGTGATCTTGTCAGGTGGGGGTAATTGATCGCCGAGGACATATTCGATCCGGCCCGGGAGGTCTGCGATGACGATTAAGCGAGTGCATCCTTTTGGGGCGGCGTTGTTGGCCGCACTGTGCGCCGTTCTCCTGGGCGTGTCATCGCTGCTGAGTCCGGCGCTGGCGTCCCGGATCGAGAAGATGCTCGCCGACGTCACGCTGCTGGCCGGTCAGGCCTGGATCATGAGCGGCACCGGCCAGGCCGACCCGGCGGTCGGCATCTACGTGGACCTGGTGCGCGACTTCTACCTGCAGCCCGTCACACCGTGGTTCACCGGGCAGACGACCTACTCGGGTTACGCGCTGAACGGCCTGGTCACCCCCGAGCAGTTCTGCCCGATCGTCTGCCAGCCGCTGCCGGTCCCGCAGCTGAACTTCGGGGACTCGCTGGCGGAGGGCGTCGCCAATCTGGAGGGTGCGATCCGCCCGCAGCTGGAGGCCGGTGAGGAAGTCACGGTGTTCGGCTACTCGCAGAGCTCCGTCATCGCCACCCTGGCGATGCACAGCCTGCTCGCCAACGCGCCGGGTGGCGACTACGACCCGGACAACCTGCACTTCGTGCTGATCGGTGCCCCCAACAGCCCGATCGGCGGCATGCTGTCCCGGTTGCACTTCGCCGATGGCTTCGACGGCAACATGCAGCACATCCCGTTCCTGAACATCCCGGTGGGCATCGACTCGACCCCGACCGTGCCGTTCGCGACCGACGTCTACAGCACCGAATACGACGGCTGGGCGGTGTTCCCGCAGGACCCCACCAACCTGCTGGCGGTGATCAACGCGATCATGGGGATCGGGGCGGTGCACAACGCCTACTTCACCGACAACCTCGCCAACGCCATCGACCTGGGCTCGATCGGCAACACCAACTACTTCATGCTGCCCGAGCAGCTGCCGATCCTCGGCCCGCTCTACGGGCTCGGCGACATCGGCAAATTCGCCGCCGACGCGCTGGCGCCCCTCCTGAAGACCTTCATCGACTGGTCCTACGGCAACCCCGGAGCCCCGGATGCCGGAATCACGGTGAACGGCGTCGACCCGATCGGCGCGGCCGGCGCTTGGGCGGTCACCGCGACCGGACAGCTGTCGGAGGACACCGGCGCCGCCGGGTTCCTGCTGCGGATGGACCCGCTGCAGATGCTGGCCGGCCTGCAATACGCCGGCGTGCAGAGCCTGACCAACACCATCAACAACCTGCTGGACTTCGCCGGGCAGGGCCCGCTGTCGGACTCGTTCGTCGACACGCTGCTGTCGGGCTACAACCTGACGCTCGGCCTGGACCAGGCCCTGCTCACCGGATGGCAAGACCTGGCCACCCAGTGGAACCTGCTCGACGTGCTGGGCCCGGACGCCATCTTCAACGGTGCCCCGCTGATCTCCGCTCAGCCGCTGCTGGACCTGGTCGGGGTGGGCTTCAGCTTGATCAACCTGCTCGACGCCTAGATCGATGCAGCACCGGCGATCGCTGGGGGCAGCACTGCTCGTGGCGGCGTCGGTGCTCTCGGTGACCTGCGGGCCAGGGGCTCCGGGACCCCGGGCGGCAGATCGGTCCGACGTGGCGCTGCTGGGCAACGAAGGCTGGATCATGGGGCCGACCAGCATTCCCGATCCCACGGTCGGCGGCTACATGGACGCAGTGTTGGACCTGTTCCTGCAGCCGGCCACGCCGTGGTTTCCGGGACAGCCGACGTTTCCCGGCTACGATTTCGCCGGTCTGGTCACCCCTAACCAGTTCTGCCCGCTGGTGTGCTTGCCCCCACCGAACCCCTATCTGACCTTCGCCCAATCGATAGCCCGCGGTACCGAGATCCTGCAGGCCGCGGTGGTACCGCAACTGGAGAATGGCGACGACGTCACGGTGTTCGGCTACTCGCAGAGCGCCACTGTCTCCACCCAGTTGATGATCGATCTGCTCGCCAACGCACCGGGCGGCGACTACGACCCGGACAACCTGAACTTCGTGCTGATCGGCAATCCCAGCAACCCGCTCGGCGGCGTGTTGACCCGCTTCCCCGCCTATCCGGTGTTGAGCGATCAGCCGATCACCCTGCCGTTCTTGGGCATCCCGTTGAGCATCGGGCCGACGCCGACCAGCGGCTTCGACACCGACATCTACACCGGCGAGTACGACGGCTTGGCCAACTTCCCGCAGGATCCCGCCAACCTGCTGGCCATGATCAATGCGCTGATCGGTACGGCGACCGTGCATTTCTCCTACGTCGACTTCGACAACCTGGCCGAGACCATCGATCTCGGCAGGATCGGGGACACCGACTTTTATCTGATTCCCCAGCAGTTGCCGATCCTGTGGCCGATCTACCAGCTCGGTGACGTCGGCAAGCTCATCGGGGATGCGCTGGCGCCGATGCTGAAACTGGTCATCGACTGGGGCTACGGCAACCCGGGTGACCCCTTCGTCGGGATCAACGGCACCGATGCCGTCGGGCCCTGGGCCGTTACCGCCGGCGGTCAGCTGGCCGACGGCTCTGATGTGGCCGGTTTCGTATTGCGAATGGACCCGCTGCAGATGCTGGCCGGCCTGCAGTACGCCGCGGTGCACAGCTTCGTGGATCCGGTCAATGACCTGTTGGGTTTCGCCGGGCTGTCCCCGCTGTCGGATTCGTTCGTCGACGTGCTGCTGACCGGCTATCACCTCACCAACGCCGTGGACGCCCATCTCCTGGACGCCTGGAACGAGCTGGCGGTGACGCTGAACGTCGCCGACTGGCTGGGCCCCGACGCGGTGTTCAACGGCGAGCCGTTGATCTCGCTGGCGCCGATGCTGGAGATGGGCGCGGTGGTCTTCGAGATCCTCAACTTCCTCGGCGCATGACCCGTAGGGTCCCAGGCGTGGATGTGTGCGTCGTCGACCACCCGTTGGCCGCGGCGCGGTTGACCGCGCTGCGCGACGTGCGCAGCGACAACGCAGCGTTCCGGTCGGCGCTGCGCGAGCTGACCTGGATGCTGGTCTATGAAGCCACCCGTGACGCGCCCCGCGAGCACATCTCCGTGCGCACCCCGCTGACCGACACCGGCGGGGCACGGCTGGCGCGGCCACCGCTGCTGGTGCCGGTGCTGCGCGCCGGACTGGGCATGGTGGACGCGGCGCACGCCCTGATCCCCGAAGCCGACGTCGGGTTCGTCGGCGTGGCGCGCGACGAGGCCACCCACCAACCGGTGCCCTATCTGGCATCGCTGCCGACGGACCTGAGCACCACACCGGTCATGGTCCTCGACCCGATGCTGGCCACCGGCGGCTCGCTGGTGCACACCCTGGGACTGCTGATCGACCGCGGCGCAACCGACATCACCGTGCTGTGCGTGGTGGCGGCACCGGAAGGCGTTGCGGCGCTGGCGCAAGCGGCTCCGGGGGTGCGGCTGTTCACCGCCACCGTTGACGACGGACTGAACGAGGACGCCTTTATTGTTCCGGGCCTCGGCGATGCCGGCGACCGTCAGTTCGGGCCGCGCTGAGATCCCCACCGTCACACCCGTAACCGGCGGGCAATCATCACGCCCTGTCGAGCTGGTGGCAGCCGAGTCGGGTGCGGCGGCTGGTAACGAATGGGGCGAATGGGTGCTACCAGGAACGGACCGCGTCGGCGAGGGCCCCACACACCCGCTGCGCCTCGGCGCGGTCCCCGGCAAGGTCATCCGACGGCGGCCGAGCTACCTCGAGATAGCACTTGAGCTTCGGCTCGGTCCCTGACGGTCGCACCACCACCCGCACCGAGCTACCGTCGCGCTCGCCGGTGAACTCCAGCGCGTCGGTCACCGGTCCGCTGCGGTGCAGCAGATCGTTTGCGGTGACGGCGAATCCGGCCAGCGCACCCGGTGGATCTGTACGTAGCCGGGCCATCACCGCGGCTGCCTCGGCGGGGCTGGGGACTCGGCGCGACACCGCGTCGGTGACGTGCATTCCGTGCCGACGGGCCAGCACGTCGAGGGCTTCGGGAATCGAGCTGCCCCGATCCCGCAGCGCCGCGACCAGATCGCAGACCAGCACCGCGGCGCTGATGCCGTCTTTGTCGCGCACCGCTTCCGGGTCGACGCAGTAGCCGATCGCCTCCTCGTAGGCGTAAGCCAAGGTGGCGCCCGGCAGACCGTTATCGGCGCGTGCCAGCCACTTGAATCCGGTCAGCGTCTCCACATGGCGGGCGCCGTAGCACTGCGCGATCCGCACCAGCATCCGCGACGACACCACGCTGCTGGCCACCACAGTGCCGGCCGCCCGGCCCGCCGGCAGCCGTGACAACAGGTAATCGCCCAACAGCCAACCGGTTTCGTTGCCGGTCAGCATCCGCCAGCCGTGCGGGCCGCAGATGCCGACCGCGCACCGGTCGGCGTCGGGGTCCAACGCGATCGCGACGTCGGCGTCGACCTTGGCGGCCAGCTTCAGCAGCGCGTCGGTGGCCCCCGGCTCTTCCGGGTTGGGGAACGCCACCGTGGGAAAATCCGGATCCGGATCGAACTGGGCTGCCACCGTGTGGATATCGGCAATCCCCGCGGCGCGTAGGACCTCGACCGCCACCTTGCCGCCCACGCCGTGCAGCGGCGTCAGCGCCACCCGAACCCGACCGCCGTGTCGTCGTACCATGGCGGCCCGCCCGATGTAGCGCGTGAGCAGCTCGTCTCCGGCCGGCGTAACGGGGCGGCGGGCAATTGCGTCGGCCGGAGGGGCGTCGGCCATCGCCGCCTCGATCTCGGTGTCGGTCGGCGAAACGATCTGCACGCCGCCGTCGAAGTACACCTTGTAGCCGTTGTCTGCGGCCGGGTTGTGTGAGGCGGTGATCTGGACGCCGGCCGCGGCGCCGGTGTGGCGCACCGCGAACGCCACCACCGGCGTCGGACACGGCTGGGGGAGAACCAATACCGAGAATCCGGCCGCAGCAAGCACTTCGGCTGTCGCGGTCGCGAACTCCGCCGAGCCGTGACGTGCGTCGCCGCCGACTACCACCGTCGAGCCGCTGCGCCGATGCGCGGACAACACCCGGGCCACCGCCCAGCTGGCCCGCAGCACTACAGCCAGATTCATCGCGTCCGGTCCGCCGCGCACCGGCCCGCGCAGCCCGGCGGTGCCGAACCGCAACGGTGCGGCGAACCGGGCGGCCAGCTCGCCCGGGCTGCAGGCGCGGAGCTCCGCG
The DNA here is from genome assembly GCF_045310925.1 of Mycobacterium sp. SMC-15. Classification (NCBI taxonomy): domain Bacteria; kingdom Bacillati; phylum Actinomycetota; class Actinomycetes; order Mycobacteriales; family Mycobacteriaceae; genus Mycobacterium; species Mycobacterium sp. SMC-15. Next base: position 89,051 of record NZ_JBJIAJ010000006.1, read on the forward strand.
GCGGTCACCGGGTCGGGGTCGTGGGCGATCCACTCCTGGGGGGTCACCCGTTGATTGTGGCAAGCGGTAACTCGACATGTGTCAACTACTTGCTACGATGCCCGGGGTTTGTGCCCAACGTGACAATGGAGTGCCGGTGGCTGGTTCGACATCCTCGCTGGTGAGTCGTTCAACTGCCCCGTCGGTGAATCGGCGAACGCTCGCGCCGGTAGCCATCGTGGTTGCCGTGGCGGCGGCCGTCCACGGCGCCTTCGCCCTGAACTACGGCTGGCATCCCGACGAGTTCTACTACGTGATCTGCGGCCAACACCCCGCCTGGGGATACTTCGACCATCCTCCGCTGGTGCCGCTGCTGGCCCGGGTTGCCGCCCTGGGTGGCTTGTTGGGGCTCCGCTTGTTGGCCATCGCGGTTCACCTGGGCTGCATCGTGTTGGCGGCCCTGCTGGCCGCCGAATTCGGCGGGCGGCGCATTGCCCAGGTCATCACGGCGGCCGCCGTCGCGGCCAGCCCGCTGTTCATGGGTGCGGCGATGTTTTTCGGCACCACCGTCGTCGACCAGCTGATCTGGATCGCGGTGTTGCTGCTGGTGACTCGGGCGTTGCGGATCGGAACGGTGCCGGCCTGGCTGCCTGCCGGCGTGGTGGCCGGTATCGGGCTGGAAACCAAGCAGACCGTCGCGTTGTTGCTCATCGGTATCGGCGTCGGCCTGGCGATGTTCCGCCGCGACGCGTTGCGCACGGCCGGACCCTGGCTGGCCGGCGCCGTGGCGATGGCCCTGGCGGTCCCCAACCTGATCTGGCAGGCCGGGAATGGTTGGCCGAGTCTGATGTTCGCCCACGCGATGTCGGTGCGGATGGGCGGCCCGGCGGGGTCGCTGACCCAGCTGCCGCTACTGCTGCTGTTGTACGCGGGTCCGCTGCTGGTGCTGCTGTGGGCGATCGGGGCCCACTGGCTGGCTTCCGACGAGGCCCGGAAGTACCGCTGGGTCCTGGTGGTACCGGTGGTGGCATTGGTGCTGTGCATCGTCACCGGCGGTCGCTGCTACTACGCCGGGCCGGCGCTCGCGGCGCTGTTCGCCGCCGGGGCAGTGCGTATTGAGTCCCAGGATCGTGACCGGCCGCCGCGAGGCTGGGCGATTGCGCTGGTCGCGCTGTTCGCCGGCGCGGTGGTGTTCTGCCTGCCGGTGCTGCCGCCGGCGAACGCCACCACATTGCGCAAGGTCAATCCGATCCCGATGGAGACCTACGGATGGCCGCGATTCGTCGAGGATGTGGCGGCTGCCGCGGCTCCGCTGCCCGACGACGTGCCGATCTTCACCAGCAACTACGGCGAAGCCTCGGCGCTGCACATCCTCGGGCCGGCCGCCGGCATCAACCGTCCGGTGGTCAGTGGCGACAGCAGTTATGCCCAGTGGGGACCGCCGGCCGGCAGCGCCGACACCGTGCTGTGCGTCGGGCGATTCCCGGTGGTGAAGTTGACCCAGTATTGGCGGCACGTCACCTACCTGACGTCGATCCGGTTCCCCGCCGGGGTGCGCAACGGGGAGAGCACCGCGAAGATCTACCTGTGCGAGCAGCCGGTGGGCAGCTGGGCAACCATGTGGCCGCGGATGCGGCACAGTTCGGGTGTGAGCTACTGACCTGAAGGCGCCGGCAGCAGGGCGATGACGTCGGCCAGCAGCGCGCCCATGCGGGCCGCCGACTCCCGACCCGCGGCCAGCACCTCGGCGTGGCTGAGCGGCTCACCGGTGATGCCGGCCGCCAGGTTCGTCACCAGCGACAGGCCCAGGACCTGGGCCCCGGCCGCCCGGGCGGCGATCGCCTCGTGCACCGTCGACATGCCCACCAGGTCAGCGCCCAGGGTGCGCAGCATCCGGATCTCGGCGGGGGTCTCGTACTGGGGGCCGGCCATCCCGGCATAGACACCCTCGGCGAGGGTGGGATCGACTTGGTGAGCCAGCGCGCGCAGCGACGGGGTGTAGGCATCGACCATGTCGACGAAGTGCGCGCCCTCCAGGGGGGAGCGCCCGGTCATGTTCAGGTGGTCGCTGATCAGCACCGGTTGGCCGACGTGGTAACTGGCCCGCAGGCCGCCGGCCGCGTTGGTCAGCACCACGGTGTTGGCCCCGGCCGCGACGGCCGTGCGTACCGGACGGACGACGTCGACGAGTTGATGGCCCTCATAAGCGTGGATCCGGCCGACCAGCACCAGCACCCGGTGCGTGCCGATCTGCATGGACACCAGCTCGCCGGTGTGGCCCGCCGCGGTCGGCGTGCTGAACCCGGGCAGGTCGGCCATCGGCAGGGTCGCAGTCGCGGTGCCGAGGGCTGCCACCGCGGGCGCCCAACCGGAACCGAGCACGACCGCCACGTCATGCGCCTGCACGCCGGTGCGCCGGGCTACGACCGCGGCCGCCTGAGTTGCCAGCGGTACCGTCACAGCCACTGAGTTTAATAGCGCGCCGCGATGGGATACTGCCTGAATGTCTCCAACTCCCGTGTCGCACGCCGTCGAGGCGTGGCTGGCGGCCCATGCCGAGGAATTGGTGGCGTGGCGACGGCATCTACACCGGCACCCGGAGCTGAGTCGCCAAGAGTTCGCCACCACTCAGTTCATCGCCGAACGCCTCGCCAGCGCCGGACTCAACCCCAAGGTGTTGCCCAGCGGAACCGGTTTGACCTGCGACTTCGGTCCGGAGGATGGGCCGCGCGTCGCATTGCGGGCCGATATCGACGCGTTGCCGATGACCGAACAGACCGGGGCGCCGTACGCCTCGCTGGTGCCGGGGGTGACGCACGCCTGCGGCCACGACGCGCATACCGCGATCCTGTTGGGTGCGGCGCTGGCGCTGGCTTCGGCGCCAGAATTGCCGGTCGGTGTGCGGCTGGTGTTCCAGGCCGCGGAAGAACTGATGCCCGGTGGCGCGATCGACGCGATCGCCGCGGGCGTGTTGAGCGGGGTCAGCCGGATTTTCGCGCTGCACTGCGATCCACGGCTGGAGGTCGGCCGGGTGGCCACCATTCCTGGGCCGATCACCTCGGCGGCCGACACCATCGAGATCACCGTCAGCGGTCCCGGCGGACACACCTCGCGACCGCACCTGACCGCCGACCTGGTCTACGGGCTGGGCACGCTGATCACCGGGCTGCCGGGAGTGTTGTCCCGGCGCATCGACCCGCGTAACAGCACGGTGATGGTCTGGGGTGCAGTGAATTCCGGCGCCGCAGCCAATGCCATACCGCAGTCGGGGCGCCTGGCCGGAACGGTGCGCACGGCCAGCCGGGACACCTGGGTGGCGATGGAGGGCATCGTCGAGGAGGCGGTGGCCTCCCTGCTGGAGCCGCTGAATATCGAGCACACGCTGAACTATCACCGCGGAGTACCGCCGGTGGTCAACGAAGCGGTGTCGACGCGAATGCTGACCCACGCGATCGAGGCCATCGGGCCCGAGGTGCTGGCGGAGACCCAGCAGTCCGGTGGCGGGGAGGACTTCTCCTGGTATCTGGAGCAGGTGCCCGGTGCCATGGGCCGGCTCGGCGTGTGGCCGGGCACCGGGCCGCAACTGGATCTGCACCAGCCGACGTTCGATCTCGACGAGCGGGCGCTGGCCGTCGGCGTGCGGGTGATGGCCGGCGTCGTCGACCAGACCGATCTGCTCTAGCCCCCTTCGGGCGCGCCCCTTCAGGCGCGCCCCTTCAGGCGCGAGGGTGCGTGTTTGCACGCCGACACGCCGCAGGTTGCGTACAACGATGCACCCTCGTGGGTCCCGAAAATTGCACAGTCCGGCCGTTGTCCACAGTTGGGGCCGGCCGGGCCGAATGAGGGAACCGGCTTTCGCTCCCGGCGTCGACGATCGGCCGCATGGATCAACGATTGCACCAACTACTCGATCGCCAGGGCGGCGTGGTTACGTCCGCCCAGGCGCTGACCTTCCTGACCCGCCGCGGATTTGACGCGGAGCTGAAACACGGCTCTCTGCAAAAGATTTGGTACGGAATCTACGGCTCCGGACAAATCACGACCGAGCTCCGGTTACGTGGGCTCGACCTGGCGACAGGCACCCCTGTTGCGGTCTGTCTGGGGACCGCGGCCGCCGCATACGGCTTTGACACCGAGGAGCCCGTCGACCTGCATGTGCTCAACCCACCGGACCAGCAACTGCGGTCGGCCGACGGCCTGGTGGTGCACCGGCGTGCGGGTGCCCCGTTGAGCGAAGTCGCGGGCCGACCGGCGACCACTCCGGAGTGGACGGCGATCGAGGTGGCTCGCGCGCTTCGTCGCCCAAGGGCGTTGGCAACATTGGATGCCGCGCTGCGCAGCGGGACCTGTACCCGCCGCATGGCTGCAACGTGCCGCGATCCGCCAGGCGGGCCGGCGCGGCATCGTGGCCGTGCGCGAGCTGCTTCCGCTCGCCGATCCGCTGGCCGAGTCTGCCATGGAGAGCGAATCGCGGCTGATGATCGTCGACGGCGGCCTGCCGACCCCGGTCCTGCAGCATCAGATCGTGGATCGCGATCACCGGGTCTGGCGAGTCGACTTTGCCTGGCCGGGCCAGCGGGTGGCGGTCGAATATGACGGCGTCTTCTGGCATGAGGGGCCGGACGCGTTCGTCTACGAACGTCAGCGGCGCGCCGCGTTGCACGAGATGGGCTGGGTGGTGGTCTCGATCATCGCCGATGATGTTCGACGCCGGCCGTGGGAGACCGTCCGCCGTATCGAAACTCAGCTGTGGCGCGCTGCCGCCTGACCGGGCCGCCCTTCCGCGAGGGGGCGCAGTTGTACAACCGCGGCGGCGTGTCGCCGTGCAAACACGCACACTCGCGCCAAATGGCGGGGGCGCCAAATGGCGAGCGGGGGGCTAGGAGCCGGGGCCGATGTTGCGGGCCGGGCGGGTCCGCAGGTTTCGCACGTATTCGTCTGGGGCACCGGCGATCTGGGCGGCCTCGGCCACCACGCCCAAGTATCTCGCCGACGGTAGTCCGCGCTCCCAGGCGTCAACGACATACAGCCACGCCAACACCGGCGCGGGCTCGCTGTCGACCGGGTCCGAGGTGATCCCGTCCACCCGGTCCACCCGGAGGCGGATCTTCTTGTGGATCCCGAACTCCGAGCCTTCCCAGCTGTCCATGTTCTTCTCGTCCTCGGGAGTCACGTCGTAGAGGACGACGAAAACACTCGAGTCCGGGTCCTCGACCACGGTCGCCAGGGCGCCCTCCCAGCCGATGTCCTCGCCGGCGAACGTCAGGCGCCAGCCGTGCAACCAGCCGGTGCCGGTCATCGGGGAGTGCGGAGCCCGCTGCAGCATCTGTTCGGGATGCATGTTCGACCCGTAGGCGGCGTAGAGCGGCACGGCAGAAATCTTAAACGCAGCGCTGCGGATAGGTTAGTCGCTGTGACTTCTCCCTCGACGCGCATCGTGATCGTCGGCGGTGGCCCGGCCGGCTACGAGGCGGCGCTGGTGGCGGCGGCCAAGGGCCCCGAAGTGGTAACGGTGACGGTGGTCGACGCCGACGGCCTCGGCGGCGCCTGCGTGTTGTGGGACTGCGTGCCGTCCAAGACGTTCATCGCCTCGTCCGGGGTCCGCACCGAGCTGCGACGCGCCCCGCACCTGGGTTTCGACATCCACTTCACCGATGCCGAGATCGAGCTGGACAAGATCCACGAGCGAGTGAAATCCCTGGCTGCGGCGCAGTCCGCCGATATCCGCACCCAGCTGGTCAACTCCGGCGTCGAGGTCATCGCCGGCCACGGGGAGCTGATCGACCCCGAACCCGGCCTGGCGCATCACCGAGTGCGGGTCACCGAGCACGACGGTGCGCAACGGGTGCTCGACGCCGACGTGGTGTTGATCGCCACCGGCGCCAGCCCGCGCACCGTGGCCGGTGCGGAGCCGGACGGCGAACGGATTCTGACTTGGCGCCAGCTCTATGACCTGCACACGCTGCCCGAACACTTGGTGGTGGTGGGTTCCGGGGTCACCGGCGCGGAGTTCGCCAACGCCTATACCGAACTCGGGGTCAAGGTGACGGTGGTGGCCAGCCGTGACCGGGTGCTGCCGCACGAGGATCCCGACGCGGCGCGGGTGCTGGAGAGTGTGTTCGCCGAACGCGGCGTCACGCTGGTCAAGAACGCCCGGGCCGCCTCGGTGACCCGCTCCGGCGACGGCGTGCTGGTCACCATGACCGACGGCCGCACCGTGGCGGCAAGCCATGCGCTGATGACGGTCGGGTCGGTGCCCAACACCTCCGGACTGGGCCTGGAGCGGGTCGGGATCGAGCTCGGACCGGGTAACTACCTACAGGTGGACCGGGTGTCGCGCACGTCGGTGCCCGGCATCTACGCCGCCGGTGACTGCACCGGACTGCTGCCGCTGGCGTCCGTCGCGGCCATGCAGGGCCGGATCGCGATGTATCACGCGCTGGGCGATGCGGTGGCCCCGATCCGGCTGCGCACGGTGGCCGCCGCGGTGTTCACCCGCCCCGAGATCGCCGCGGTGGGGGTGCCGCAGTCCCAGATCGACGACGGCACGGTGCCTGCCCGCACCGTCATGCTGCCGTTGCAGACCAACGCGCGGGCCAAGATGAGCCGGATGCGCTACGGGTTCCTCAAGCTGTTCTGCCGGCCGGCCACCGGCACGGTGATCGGCGGGGTGGTGGTGGCCCCGATCGCCTCGGAGCTGATCCTGCCGATCGCGCTGGCGGTGCAGAACCGGATCACCGTCGCCGACTTGGCGCAGACGCTGGCGGTGTACCCGTCGCTGTCGGGCTCGCTCACCGAAGCGGCCCGCCGGCTGATGACGCACGACGACCTCGACTGAGCCGTGGTGCTGAAGCGAGCGTCACAGCGTGTTTGGGCGGGCGGCCACGTAGCCTGGCACACGTGAGCACGCTGGGACCGGACCAACGAGCACGAGCCTGGGAACGACTGGGCAGTGAGCAGTTCGACGTAGTGGTGATCGGCGCCGGAGTGGTGGGCGCCGGCTGTGCGCTCGACGCCGCCACTCGCGGCCTCAAGGTGGCACTGGTGGAGGCGCGTGACTTCGCCGCCGGGACGTCGAGCCGAAGCTCCAAGATGTTCCACGGTGGCCTGCGCTACCTCGAGCAGCTGGAGTTCGGGCTGGTGCGCGAGGCGCTGCACGAACGCGAGCTGTCGCTGACCACCCTGGCGCCACATCTGGTCAAGCCACTGCCGTTTCTGTATCCCCTGACCCGGCGTTGGTGGGAGCGGCCATACGTGGCCAGCGGGATCTTCCTCTACGACCAATTGGGCGGCGCGAAATCTGTTCCCGCGCAACGGCATCTGACTCGCGCCGGCGCCCTGCGCCTGTGCCCGGGGCTCAAGCGCAGCGCCCTGATCGGCGGCATCCGCTACTACGACACCGTTGTCGACGACGCCCGCCACACCCTGACCGTCGCGCGCACCGCGGCGCACTACGGGGCGGTCATCCGCACCTCCAGCCAAGTCGTCGCGCTGCTGCGCGAAGGCGACCGGGTGACCGGGGTGCGGGTCCGCGACTCCGAGGACGGCGCAGTCACCGAGGTCCGTGGACACGTCGTGGTCAACGCCACCGGGGTGTGGACCGATGAGATCCAGGCGCTCTCGCGCCAGCGTGGCCGGTTCCACGTCCGGGCCTCCAAGGGCGTGCACATCGTGGTGCCGCGGGATCGGATCGTGTCGGAAGCGGCGATCATTCTGCGGACCGAGAAGTCGGTGCTGTTCGTCATTCCGTGGGGCACCCACTGGATCATCGGCACCACCGACACCGACTGGAATCTGGACCTGGCCCATCCCGCGGCCACCAAGGCCGACATCGACTACATCCTGACCAACGTCAACACCGCGCTGGCCACGCCACTGACCCATGCCGACATCGAGGGTGTGTACGCCGGACTGCGGCCGCTGCTGGCGGGGGAGAACGACGACACCTCGAAGCTGTCGCGCGAGCATGCGGTGGCCGTTCCCTCGCCGGGGCTGGTGGCCATCGCCGGCGGCAAGTACACCACCTACCGGGTGATGGCCGCCGACGCTATCGACGCCGCCGCCGAGTACATCCCGACGCGGGTGGCGCCCTCGATCACCGAGAAAGTGCCGCTGTTGGGCGCCGACGGCTACTTCGCGCTGGTCAACCAGGCCGAGCATGTGGGCGCTCACCAGGGTCTGCACCCGTATCGAGTGCGGCATCTGCTGGACCGTTACGGCTCGCTGATCCACGACGTGCTGGCGGTGGCCGACGGTCAGCCGGATCTGCTGGACCCGATCGCCGAGGCGCCCACTTACCTGAAAGTGGAAGTGGCCTATGCGGCCGTCGCGGAGGGCGCTCTGCATCTGGAGGACGTGCTGGCCCGGCGGACCCGGATCTCCATCGAGTACGCCCACCGCGGGGTGAACTGTGCGCGCGAGGTCGCCGAGGTGATGGCGGCGGTGCTCGGCTGGGACGACGCTTGCGTCGACCGCGAGGTGGCCAACTACACCGCACGGGTGGAAGCCGAGATCCTCTCGCAGGAGCAGCCCGACGACGCATCGGCGGATGCGCTGCGAGTCAGCGCCCCCGAGGCGCGGGCCGAAATACTGGAGCCGATTCCGCTTACCTGAACAGGACTTCATTACTGCGGGTATGATTCAGGGAATCTTTCCGATCATTTAGGCTGATATCAGCATTCACATGTGTTTGACACACATTTCTGGCGGGGTTAGTTTCTGCCCATGGGCTGGATCACATGGGGATCCGGGCGTGGGGAAGGGGCGGCTCATGTCGGGTGGGATCGGGGGGTGGCGCTCGCGTGAGCTGTCCGTAAGGGGCGGTGCGCTAGTCGCTTCTGTCGTCGTCGCCGGGGCGGGCCTGCTCGGTGCCGGTGCACTCGGGCCGCGGCTCTCGAGCCCGCAGACCGCGTCGGCGCAGCACGATGTGGTGTTGACGGCCTATCCGACGTTCACGCAGAGCCTGCAGTCCCTGCTGGACACGATGTCGCTGGGGGACCTCAACCAGGTGCTGGCTGCGCTGGGCGATGTGCCCGGGACCACCACGCCGCTGAGTGTCAGTTCGGACGTCTCGGCGCTGCTGGCCGCCTTCAACCCCGATGCCACCACCCTGGCGGGCATCGCCGACATCTTCGGGATCTCGCTCACCGAGCCGCTCTACAGCTCGAACGCCGCCGTGCAGTCGTTGCTGGGCACCGGCAGCCTGTTCCTGGTGGACGGCGTGCCGATCGGCAACGTGGACCTCGGTGAGCTGGTGGATGTCGTTCTGGGCGACGGCGCCGGTACGCATTCGCTGACCGATCTGGCCACCGCGGTGGGCCTGGGAACGCTGCTCGGTCAGTTCGCGAGCATGATCAACGCGCTGGGCCTGGAAAACCTGAACGTGGAGAACTGCACTTTGGCCTGCGGCGCACTTCTCAACATCACCAGCCATCCCGATCTGACGGTCAACAGCTCGCTGGTCGACTGGTTGAGCGCGATACTGACTGTTCCCACCGCCGACGTCACCCAACACGCGTACTCGGGTCTCGGCTCGACCACGGTGGTGGCCGGTAGCGCCTACACGCTGGGCGAATATCTGCACATCCTGCCCGTCAGCTCCACCAACAGCACCACCATGGACAACGCCACCCTGGCGCTGCTGTTCACCCTGAACCCCGCCCAGACCTGGGACAAGTACCTCGACGGCCTGCCGTTCGGCGGGACGCTGCTCGACCCCTCCGGCGAAACATGGGGTGAGCAGAGCCTGGGCACCTTCCTGGCCAGCTTCCTGCCCGACGGCAGCACCCTGGCGATCACCGGCGACACGCTGGTCACCGACTTCTTGGAAGCCTTCGGTCTGCTGGCCCCGTAGCGGCCCCGCCCTTCTCGCCACGCTCGGTCTGTCCCCGCGGACCGGGCGTGGCTTTTTGCCTGGAATCGATGCGCGATAAACGCACCTGTTAATTTGCTGGGGCGAAATATAGCGCCCCGTGCGCATTTCGCTCCATGTCGCAAAATAGCTCAAGTATTTTTACCCCGTAAATTTCATACTGATTGACTGTTACGGCAGGATGTTAATGCCGGTTAGGCATTGGCTGGTTGTGTGGCGCGATCGGCCCGGATGAAAATGCCGAGAAAAGCCTGAGCTTCTTGCTGCTGTTGGGAAGGTCTCCGGTCTCCGCGGCATCACCCGTGGTCGTTGCCCATGGCGGGCCGCTAAGCGGATGAACTGGAAATTTACTGTGAGCATGCGTTGCTGGTTCTAGAGAAACGGCCAGTGAAACCGTTGACACAAGCCTGAGCCCATAATAAGTTAATGGCGATGTGGGAATCGCATCGTCTTAATGTTCGATCCCAGAAGGGGGACCTATTCATGTCTACTTGTTCCACTGTTGCCGCACCGATAGGGGCGCGCGGCTTTGTGGTCAAAGCCGGCGCCCTAGTGGCCGGAACTGTTTTTGCCGGTACGGCTCTGCTGGGCGGTACGGCTGTCGCTCCGACGATTGCCGCCGGCCTTACCGCGTCGGTGCAACACGAGGTCATGCTGACCGCCGCCTTCCCGACGTTCAGTGAGAGCCTGCAGAGCCTGCTGAACGCCCTCGACTTCGGCAACATGGGTCAGGTCTTGGGGATATTCGGTGACAACATCTCCACCACGTCGAGCCTGGCGGCCCTGCTGGCCGCGCTGAACCCGGACGGCATGACCCTGGACGCCGCTACCCTGGGCATGCTTTCCACCGACATCACGGCCCTGCTCAACGATGTCGATTTCGGCGGGGCTCCACTGGGCTCGATCCCGATCGACACGTTGATCGGCGGCTTCATCGGTGGCGACGGCGCCGCCACGGAACTCGGTACGCTGCTGGGCTACTTCGGTCTCGGCGAGTTCGCCGGCCTGCTGAACATCCCGTTCACCGACTTCTCGCCGGAGATGACCGTGGCGCAGCTGCTCGACGTCCTGATGGGGATCGACGGCACCACCACGCTGAACGGCCTGCTGGACCAGAACGGGATGCAAGACGCCACTATTGGCGGCCTGCTGGGAATCACCCCCGAGCAGCTCGACGCGGGCTGGGACAAGTTCGTCGACGGCATGGTTGTCGGCGGCACGCTCGCCGACCCGGACGGCAGCGGCGTCCTGGGCGACGAGACGCTGGGAGCCCTGTTGACCGCCCTGCTGGGCACGGGCGCCGACCCGGTGACCGATGCCACCACGCTGACCGCCTTCCTGGATGATCTGGGCGTCTTTGCGATGCTCGGCGTCAGCTGAGCGGGTAGCAATACCGCCTCACCAAGCCACATCGGCCACAGCCCCCCGACGGTTGTGGCCGATGTGTCGTTGTGCGCCCAGCGCGGGCGGGCCGCGCTGACCTGGCGGAATGTCGGTAGGCCCCGGTACGGTGGGCACCATGTCCGCGCAGCCCGGCCGCACCGGAACGGGTGCCATTGCGCGGCCGGCCGACAGCGGCGTACGGCCTCGGAACACCAACGGCAACGTGACGTTCCGGAGCAACCATGCGCACGGCATACGTGCCGGCTGCCCTCCGGCGCCGCACTGAACCGCAACGACTGTCGTCTGCCAGGCCCGTGACCTCTGGCGCTCCATCACTCGAATCAAAGGCTCTCCCTTGACCTCTGGTCGCCCCCCGCTCTTCGGCCGCGGATCGTCGGCCGAAGCCAGTCGACTCGCCGACGTGCTCCGCAAGGAGACCGTGGGCGGGGCGCTGCTGCTTGTCGCGGCTACCCTCGCGATCGCGTGGGCCAATTCGCCGTGGTCGGCCGCCTATTACCGGCTCGGTGACATCACGTTCGGTCCCCGCGCCTGGGATCTGCATCTCTCGGTGTCGGCGTGGGCCGCCGACGGCCTGCTGGCGATCTTCTTCTTCGTGGTCGGGCTGGAGCTCAAGTACGAAGTGCTTGCCGGCGACCTGCGTGACCCGCGTCGCGCAGCGCTTCCGGTGGTCGCCGCGATCGGCGGAATGGTCATGCCCGCAGCGATATTCGTCGCCGTCAACGCTCACACCGGGGGTGGAGCGCTACGCGGGTGGGCCATTCCCACCGCCACCGACATCGCTTTCGCGCTGGCCGTACTGGCCGTGATCTCCTCACACCTGCCCTCGGCGTTGCGCACTTTCCTGCTCACCTTGGCCGTGGTCGACGACCTGTTGGCGGTCACCGTGATCGCGGTGTTCTACACCGATGACCTCAACCTCGCCGCTCTTGCGCTCGCGCTCGTCCCGTTGGCGTTGTTCGCGGTGGCGGCCAGGCGTCTCGACAACGCTGCGGTGCTGCTCGTGTTGGCCGCAGCCACCTGGTATCTAGTCCACGAATCCGGTGTGCACGCCACCATTGCCGGCGTCCTGCTCGGCCTGACCGTTCCGGTCCGGGAGGCGGGCAGGCGCGGCACGTCAGCGCGCCGCCGGCTGAACGCCAAGGACCTCGAACACCGCATTCGCCCGCTGTCCGCCGGCCTCGCGGTGCCGGTGTTCGCGTTCTTCGCGGCCGGTGTGACCTTTGGTGGGCTCCACGGATTGGCTGCCTCACTGCACGATCCCGTCGCCATCGGGATTGCCGCCGGCCTGGTCATCGGAAAAGCTGTGGGCATCGCCGGCGCCGCGGTGCTGACCGCAGTGTTGACCCGAGCCGAACTCGATGCCTCGCTGAAGTGGATCGACGTGGTCGCTCTGGCCTTACTCGGTGGCATCGGGTTCACCGTCGCACTGTTCATCGGCGACCTCGCCTTCGGTGATCCTGTCCGCCAACAACACGTCAAGTTGGGCGTGCTGATCGGCACCCTGACCGCAGCCGCGCTGGCGACAGTACTGCTGACCATCCGCGACCGCGCCTATGCCCGCGACGCCGACAGCGTGCGGCCGTTCGACCTCAAAATGCGATGACCCGCCGACGTCCCGCCCCGCTGCCGGTCCGCGACGGCCTGGGGCCGGCCCGGCTGCGCCTGCACGGCGGTCTGGTCGCCGCCGAGCTGCGTGCCCGGTTCGGTGCGGCTGTTGCGGCGAAAGTGGCTGCCGGCGAAGTGGTTACCGCGGGCGGGGAGGTGGTCGACGACACCACGGCGTTGCCGGCCGGGGCGCACGTGTTCTTGTATCGGGACCTGCCCGACGAGGTCCCGGTACCCTTCGACATCCCGGTGCTGCACCGCGACCAGGACCTGGTGGTGGTCGACAAGCCGCACTTCCTGGCGACCATGCCGCGCGGCAGCCATGTGGCTCAGACCGCGTTGGTACGGCTGCGGCGCGAGTTGGATCTGCCGGAGCTGAGTCCGGCGCACCGGTTGGACCGGCTCACCGCCGGAGTGTTGTTGTTCACCACCCGTCGAGAGCTGCGCGGGGCCTATCAGACCCTGTTCGCCCGTGGCGCGGTGCGCAAGCACTACCTGGCGCGGTCCTCCGCCGAGCCGACCGTCGCGTTCCCGCAGCTAGTACGCAGCCGGATCGTCAAAGAGCGCGGCTGCCTGCAGGCTCGCGAAGAGTTCGGTGAACCGAACGCCGAGACCCTGGTCGAATCATTGGGCGCTGGCCGCTACCGGCTCACCCCCCGCACTGGCCGTACCCACCAGTTGCGGGTGCACCTGGCCTCACTCGGTCTGCCGATCGACGGAGACCCGCTGTATCCGCAGGTCATCGATGTTGCCCCCGATGACTTCTCGCAGCCGTTGCAACTGCTGGCCCACCGGCTGGAGTTCGACGACCCGTTCACCGGACGGCCCCGCGGTTTCGTAAGCGAACGCGTCCTCGACGCGAACTGACTTCGGCTGCCGGGGTTTCGGCTGTGACAGTCCTGGGTACAGGTAGGCACGACCAGAGCAGAGGGGAGTCTGATTCTGATGAAGGCACACAGCAAGATGACGATCGCAGTGCTCGGCAGTGCAGTCGCGCTGGTAGCAGCCGGCTGCAACGGCACCAAAGAAGAGGGGCCGAGCACCACCACGACCACGACCACGACGACGACCACCACCACGAGCGAGACCACCCTCGAACCGGTCCCAGGTGGGCCGGGACCAGAAAACCCGGGCGAACCGGGCGAGCCTGGTGGCCCGACCGGCGGTGGCGGGCCCGGCGGAGGCGGTGGTCAGATTCCCGGTGGCCCGACCGGTGGCGGTGGGCCCGGCGGTGGCGGCGGCCAGATTCCCGGCGGCCCGACCGGTGGTGGTGGTCCTGGCGGGGGTAGCGGCACGATCCCCGGCGGCCCCACCGGCTGGGGCGGACCCGGCGGCGGAGGGGGTTGCGTGCCCGGTGTGGGTTGCGGCGGGTGGCCGTGATCGACCAACCCTTCGAGTAGACACAGCCGAAAGTCGGCCAGCCTGATGGCTGGCCGGCTTTGGTTGTGGTCAATAGCCGGAAGGTTGCGGCGTTACCGCTGACATGACGGGCACCAGAAGCGAATCCGCTCACCGTTGCGGTCGGACTCCACACCGGTACCGCATCGCCGACACGGCAGTTCGGCTCGGCCATATACCCACAGCTGTCGGCCCGGCCGGGTATCGCCGGTGGTGCAGCGCGACCACCGCAACCGATTCGCCCACAACATTTCGCGGGCCCGTGACATCAGCCGACCCGGATCATTCAGATCCACGACGGGTGTAGTCGGCAGCCGGCCGACTACGAAGCACAACTCGTTGCAGTAGACATTGCCGATCCCGGCCAGCACCGTCTGGTCCAACAATGCCGATGCCAGCGGGCGCTGCGGATCGGCCACCAGCCGGGCGGCGGCCACAGCCGGGTCCCAATCGGGGCCCAGCAGATCCGGTCCGAGGTGCGCGACGGCATCGCCGTCATGATGGCGTTCCAGCACCTCGAGCACACCCAGATCGATACCGGTGGCGCGAACGGAGCCGGCCTCTAAGATGATTCGTACCCGATGATCGACTGGGCTGTGTCTGGCAAGACGTCGACCGACCCGCCAACTGCCCTCCATCTTCAGATGCGAATGGATGCTGGCTGGCCCGACCCGGATGAACAGATGCTTGCCGCGGCTGATCACCTCGTCAACGCGTTGTCCGCTCAGATCCACACCGGCATATCGGGGAACCCGGATATCGCAGCGAGTCAAGGTCTTTCCCGCCAGCGCGGTGGCCAGCACCGTCGCGGTGTGAAAAACCGTGTCCCCCTCGGGCATCAGCGCATTCGCAATCCGCGCGGCGTGCGGGAGAACCCGGCCTCGGTCAACGCGTCCAGCGTCGGCGAATCGTGAAGCTCCAGCACCGGAACGCCGTCCACCCGCTCGACGAGAATCCCGTCAACCCGCCGGTCGGCGATCAGCCGAGCCAGTGCCCCGGCGGCGGCACGCTGCCCCTCGGCGGCATCGGCGAAGTTCAGCAGCGTCCGGCCGCCCCGCTCGACAAACCAGGCCAGTTCACCGTCGACCAGGACCACCAGCGCTCCTGCCTTGCGGCCCGGACGGGCCGTCCCGGAGTGTGCCGGCCAGCTCAGCGCCGCGCCGTACGGATTAGCCGGGTCGGCGGCGGCCAGTGCCACCGCGTGGTACTCGGGCCTGGTCGGGTCCACACCATCGAGGTAGCCGCGCAGCCGGTCCACGGTGGAGGCCAGCGCGAACTGCGCGGCCCCCAACGACTCGATGAAATAGCCACGCTGGCATCGCCCGGCCTCCTCGAACGCGGTCAGCACCTTGTAGACGGTGGCGAAACCGCCGGGCACGGCCTCGGCGGCAACCGCGCCCCGAGTCAGCACGCCATAGCGGTGCAGCAGCAACTCGGCGGTGTGGTGCGCCCGAAGGGTGGAATCGGATTGCGGGGCAGGCAAAGCCGACCAGCGACCGGACACCGCCGGGTCGGCAGCGCGGGCACTGGCGTGCGCGACACTGTAACGACTGAGCCGGGGCGGGCGTCTGCTGCGGTGCGCAGGGGTGGCGCGCCGGGTGCCGGCCAGCACCGCGCGCACTGGAGCGAACGTATCGCCGGTGACCCATCCCGCCCAGATCAGCTCCCACAGTGCGGCTTTGCGTTCCGCCTCGCTCGCGTCGCCGCACAGGTGGCGGAAGAAAAACGCACCGCCACCGCCGAGGGCATCCAGAATCGCCCGGTGCGCGTCGCCGAATTCGATCGGCGTCCCGGGCGCCAATGTCAGCGGCGCCGAATCCGCGGTGTGAAAGCTGATCCAGCCGTCGGTCGCCGGGGCGCTGCCGGCTGGGGCGCCCGCGCCCGACCACAGCACCTCTCCGGAGGCCAGCAGTTCGTCGAGCATGGCCGGTGCGTAGTCGCGCACCCGCGGGCCGAAGATCAACGGTTCGACCGCCGACGCGGGCAGCGCCACTCCGGCCAGTTGCTCGATCACCCCGGCCAACCCGTCGGCGCCGGTCGCGGCAACCTCGGAAGAGCCGATCTGCTGCCAGGCCGGCAGGAAACGCCCGTAGGCAGCCGGCGACACCGGCTCGATCGCCGAGCGCAGCGCGGCCAGGGACCGGCGCCGCAGGATCCGCAGCACCTCGGTGTCGCACCACTGTTCACCGGGGGAGTCCGAGAAGTCGGTGAACTCGCCGCGCACCACCCGTCCGTCGGCGGCCAGTCGGCCCAGCGCATCGGCCGCCACCCGCACTCCCAGCCCGAACCGGTTCGCGGCGTGCCGGGTGGTGAACGGCCCCCGGGTGCGGGCGAATCGGCCCAGCAGCTCGCCCAACGGGTCGGCGACCGGTTCGGTGAAGCCCGTCGGCACCCCGGGCGGCACCGCAACCCCGAGGCCGTCGCGCAGCCGACCGATGTCCTCGATCGCCACCCACCAGCGGTGCCCGCCGAACGCCACCGTCAGCACCCGCCGGGCGGCCAGCAGATGTTCCAGCCACCCGCCCACGTCAGCCCCCGCGGCCCGGGCGCTGATCTCTTCGGTGGTGAGCGGACCGAGCAGCCGTAGCAGGTCGGCCACCCCCTCCGCGTCACGGGCGGCCTTCTCCGGCGTCAGGTGCTGCAGCTGCGCGGTGAGACCGGTGATCACCTCGGTGTCGAGCAGTTCGCGCAGCTCGACCCGGCCCAGCAGCTGCGCCAGCAGTGTGGGGTCCAGTGCCAAGGCCGCCGCGCGGCGCTCCGCCAGCGGGCTGTCGCCTTCGTACATGAACGCCCCGACGTAGCCGAACAGCAGCGACGCCGCGAACGGTGACGGGGTGGCCGTCTCGACCTGGGACAACCGCACCCGGCGTTGGGCGATCTGCGCCATCAGTGTTGTCAACGCCGGGACGTCGTAGACGTCCTGCAGGCACTCGCGCACCGTCTCCAGCACGATCGGGAACGTCGGGTATTTGCGGGCCACGTCGAGCAATTGGGCCGCCCGCTGGCGTTGCTGCCATAACGGCGTGCGGCGGCCGGGGTGCCGGCGCGGCAACAGCAATGCCCGCGCTGCGCATTCCCGGAACCGAGAGGCGAACAACGCCGAGCCGCCCACCTCGGCGGTGACGACCGGCTCGACCTCGTCCGGGTCGAACACGAACAGTTCGGCGCCGGGCGCTTCCGCCCCGGAGTCGGTGTCGGGCAGCCTGACCACGATGCCGTCGTCGGAGGCCGTCGGCTTCTCGTCGATGCCGTAGCGGTCGCGCAGTCGCTTGCCCACCGCCAGTGCCAAAGGCCCGTGCACGCGCAGCCCGTACGGTGAGTGCAGCACCACCCGCCAGTCCCCGAGCTCGTCGCGGAACCGCTCCACCACCAGCGTGGTGTCGGTGGGCACTATTGCCGTGGCGGTGCGCTGATCGTCGAGTAGTCGCCTCAGGTTGTCGATCGCATAGTCGTCGAAACCCAGCCCCGTGCAGCGCTTGTCGAACGCATTTGGGTCAAGGGCGGCCAATTCGCCGGTGAATGCGCCGAGCGCGGCACCCAGCTCGGCTGGCCGCCCGACACCGTCGCCGTGCCAGAACGGCAGTCGGCCCGGCTGGCCGGGTGCCGGCGTGACCAGTACTCGGTCGTGGGTGATCTCGGTGATCCGCCACGTGGTGGCGCCCAGCGAGATCACGTCGCCGGGACGCGACTCGTACACCATCTCCTCGTCGAGTTCGCCGACGCGGGAAGGCTTCCGCGTTTCGTCAGTGCCGGCCAGATACACCGCGAACAGTCCGCGGTCCGGGATGGCGCCGCCGGAGGTGACGGCCAGCCGCTGCGCGCCGGGCCGGCCGGTCAGGGTCCCGTTGTCACGGTCGTAGACCAAACGCGGCCGCAGCTCGGCGAATTCGGTCGACGGATACTTGCCGGAGAGCAGGTCCAGCGTTGCCTCGAAAACACCGCGCGACAACGTCGCGAACGGAGCGCTGCGGCGCACGCTGTCGAACCAGGCTTCGGCATCGATTGGCTCCAGCGCGGCCGCCGCTACCGTGTGTTGGGCCAGGATGTCCAGCGGATTGGCCGGTACCGTCAGGGTTTCGATCTGGCCGGCGAGCATCCGTTCCACTGCGACGGCGCACCCGATCAGATCGGTGCGATGCTTGGGAATCAGTACGCCGGAGGAGATCTCGCCGACCTGATGACCGGCCCGACCGACGCGCTGCAGGCCGCTGGCCACCGACGGCGGCGCCTCGATCTGGATGACCAGATCTACCGCACCCATATCGATGCCCAGTTCGAGGCTGGAGGTCGCCACCACCGCGCGCAGCCGCCCGCTCTTGAGGTCCTCCTCGACGTCGGCTCGGGTCTGCAGGGAGACCGAACCGTGGTGGGCTCGTGCCAGCGGCGCCGGCGCCTGATCGCCGTCAACGTGGCGTTCCGCGTGAATCTCGTTGAGCCGCCCCGTCAGGCGCTCGGCGAGTCGCCGTGAGTTGGCGAACACGATCGAGGACCGGTGGGCTTCGATCAGGTCGACGATGCGTTCTTCGACCTCGGGCCAGACGGTGCCCTCGGCCGGATTGGCCATGTCGGGCACCGGGACCTGAACCGTCAGCTCGAATGTCTTGGCGGCCGGGGGAGCCACGATTGTGGTGGGGGACTGCCCGGACAGAAACCGGGCTACCTCTTCGGCGGGGCGCACGGTGGCGCTCAACCCGATCCGCTGGGCGGGCCGGGTGAGCATCGCGTCCAGGCGCTCCAAAGACAGTGCCAGGTGGGCACCCCGTTTGGTTCCCGCCACCGCGTGCACCTCGTCGACGATCACCGTGCGCACCGCGGTCAACGTCTCGCGCGCTGCCGAGGTCAGCATCAGAAACAACGATTCCGGTGTGGTGATCAAGATGTCGGGCGGCTTGGCGACCAGTTCGCGGCGCCGCGCCGGGGAGGTGTCGCCGGAGCGCACGCCCACGGTGATGCCGGGAGCGGGCAGCTCGCGCTGTGCGGCCATCCGGGCGATGCCGGCCAACGGGGTACGCAGGTTGCGCTCGACGTCGACGGCCAGAGCCTTGAGCGGCGAGATGTACAGCACTCGGGTGCCGCTACCGGGCTGTGCTGCGGCCAGTTGGTCCAGTGCCCACAGGAATGCCGCCAGCGTCTTGCCGGAGCCGGTCGGAGCGACCACGAGTGTGTTGTGGCCGTCGGCGATCGCCGCCCAGGCCTGCTCCTGCGCCGGGGTCGGTGCGATGAAGGTGCCGGCGAACCAGTCCCGGGTCAGCGCCGAGAACCGCGCCAGCGCGGCTGGGGTTGCTCGGTCGGGTGGGCTCACCCAGCCATGGTGCCAAGTTCGGAGCCGGAATGCTCCCGCGCTGCGGTTTTGTGCCCGCCGTCGCCGGGTATCCGCCAACGGTGATTTCGGTGAGCGGAGGCGGGGGATGACCATTCTGGATGACGGGGCGACGGCGGTCCGGCCGATATTCGCCGACGCCCGCCCCCGTGCGGCGGGGACGTCGGCGCCGGAAGCGCTGCCCCGCGATTGGACGTGGGCCAACTGGGCGCTGTCGCTGCTGACTGCGCCGGCTGCGGCGCTGCTGATGGCATTCGCGCTGACCAGGGTGTCCGGCTCCGCGTTGTGCAACAGGGTGGCTTGCCCGGAGCTCAAGGTGCACGGGTCCCTGTTCGGTGTGCTCTACCACGGAGCGGCCGGCGTAGCGGCCCTGACGCTCTTTCTGGCCTTTTTCCTGGCGACGCACCGCGGCGGGATCGCGGTCTGGGCGTGCGGGTGGGCCCTGCTGTTCGCTGATCTGGCGGTCTTGGTCCTGATGTTTTGACCTACCTGCGGCGGCTCTACAGAGGGGAACGCGAGATGTTTGGCCTGATCAGATTGTCCGCCGCGGTTGGGTTTGCCGCCGTGGCGCTGACCGCTGGGCAGGTGGTGGCTTCGGCCGACCCGGACACCGATCCGGTGGTCAATACGACCTGCACTTACGCGCAGGTGGTGTCGGCGATGAACGATCAGTCACCGGGGGACGCCGAGCAGTTCAACGCGACACCGGCGGCACGATCCTGGTTGCAGAACTTTCTGGCTGCCCCGCCGCCACAGCGCCAGCAGATAGTCGACCAGGCGCAGGACACCCCCGATGCCGCGCACTACGTTGCGCTCTTCAGCCCGTTGGCAAACGCCTGCGACAACTACTACTGAGCTCACTCTTCGACGGCGAAGAATGAGCCGCCGTCTTCGGGACTTCCGGACACCTGCGCGCGGTGGCGCTCGCCCCCGACGGCTTCGTCGGGATCATGCTGAGGGCCTGCGACGTCGGGTTGCTCGGCGGCCAGCTTGTCATCCAACGACTCATGGGCCGTCTCGTTGTCGGCGGCCTGCCAGTGGTCCGGTGCGGTGACTGCCGCGTCGCCGTCGTCGTTGCGCAGCTCGTCGGAGTCGGTGGCCTCACTCGGCGGTAGCGTGTCGTCGCCGGTGGTGTCGGTGGCCGCTGAATCGAAATCGGGTTGTCCAGTCATGGCCTGTGGCCCTCTCAGTTGGCGATGGCCCATTGCGGCTGCGGCGATTCCGGCGTCATGTACCCGACGCCGCGGACCGTGTCGACGATCGAGTCGTGGTCGGCCCCGAGCTTCGCGCGCAACCGCTGCACGTGAACGTCGACCTTGCGACGGCCGCCCTCGCCGCCCCAGATCTCACGCAGCAGCCGGGCCCGGGTGAACGCTTGGCCGGCGTGCTGCACCAGATAGCTGAGCAGTTTGAATTCGGTGAGCGTGAGGTCGAGATCGCGATCCGACAATGACGCCGTGAAGCTGTCCGGGTGGATGACCAAGGCGCCGAATTGCAACCTGTGGGGGGCGGATTCGTCCCGACGTGCCAGGGCCAGTAGCAGCCGCGCGTTCGCCTCGGCGGGGCCTGCGGTGGCGATCAGGACATCGTCGACGTGCCAGTCCAGGCCGACTGCGGCGAGGTCTTCGGCAGCAACCACGGCCAGCACGGCAGCCGACGGCTCCCAGGCTCCGAGTTTGCGGCAGGTCTCCCGCGCTACCGGCACGTCAGAACAGCCATCGACCAGAACGGCGTTCGCCCCGTGGCAGTCGGCTCGCGTGGTGAGGGTCAGTGAACTACGGACGATCGAATGCCCGAAGACACCAATCCCCGACAATGACCGTGCGAATTCGTCGCGGTCGGTCAGTAACAGGATCTTCATCGCGTGGCTCCAACCCATGGATGCTATGTCGCCTCAAGGCTTTTACTACCCGTTGCTCGCAGGAAGTAACCCGATCACGTAGCGACAGGCCCGGCCCGCCAAGCGGACCGGGCCTGCCCTCCCCTCGGGCTACTGGTGAGACTGCTCGCGCGCCTCGGCCGCCTTCGCGCCCGCTCGGGCCGATTCGGCCTCGGCTTGGTGCTTGGCGGCGTCGCGCTGCGCTTCGCCCTTGTCCTGCTGCGCCCGGCCCTCCCGGGCCAGCTCGTCGTTGCCGGTCACGGCCCCTAACGCTTCCTTGGCCTTGCCCTTGACGCCTTCCACGGTGCCGCGGATGCCGTCTTCGGTAGCGCTGCTCTTGTCGTCCGACATGAGCCCTCCCTTCGTGTTCTTGTGGCAGCCCCACACGGTGTAGAGGCCCGCCACAACGGCAAGGCTTCCCGGGCTGCCGCGCGCCCAAACGTTGACGCAGATGAATGAATCGCCTTGACGCAGAGCTCATCAGCGCGGACGGTGGGAGATGTGGAATCGCGCACACCGTCGCGCTCTACTTCCGGTGGCGACCGGCTGGGCCAAGAGGACCGGGAGGTCCGCGCGGCCGCTCGATTTGCCGGGTTGATCGTCGCCACCGCGCTGGCGTTTGTCGTCATAGCCGTGTTGTGGGTGGGTTCGTGCGACCCCCAGTCGGCCACCGCGGGGTGCGGACGGCCCTACCGGACCGTACTTGCCGTTGGTGCCCCGCTGATTCTGGCTGCCGGTGGGCTGCGGGCGTTTGTGCGCACGTACCGGGTGTGGCGCGCCCGGGGCACCTGGTGGGGTTGGCAGGGCGCCGGGTGGTTCCTGCTGACGCTGATGCTGGTCGTCTTGCTCATGAGCGCTGTACCGATCATGGGCAGCGGCTGATCGCCCGCCGTGGCATGGGCATCGCTGTTGCATGACTGTGAACATCCTGTTAAGGAGGCGGCGTCTTCAACGTATCGGCATACGATAGTTTTGGGTCGCGGACGGGTCCACCTCATACCGGTCGACCGCTTGGGGCGGCTTCTGAAATCGCTGTTCAGGAGGAGGAATCGCAATGGGTGACACTTTTCATGACCCGGTCGACCATGTCCGGACGACCCGGCCCCACGCGGGTCGCGCCATGATCGACGTCATGGGCTGGCCGGGCTATTCCTTGCTGGTGGTGGGCATGGTGGCCGGAATCGGCTGCCTCGCCGCATTCGGGACCGGCCACGACCGTCAGGGCGTGGAAGTCGCGGTCGTCGCAGTGCTCGCCGCCGCCCTGGGCACCGTCTGGCTGCTGCTCGAGCATCGCCGGATCGGCAAGGTGAACCATCAGTGGCACTTGGCGCACGCCGAGATGCGTCAGCAGGCCTCCACGAGTTAACCCGAGGGGTCAAGTCGGCCCGGCCGGTATTCCGGCCGGGCCGCGCTACGACTACGTGCCGAAATCGATGATTGAGTTCCCCGGCGATCGGGTACAGACTTCCCATGACTGATCTCCGGGCAGCCGGCGTGCGATGGTGACGGTGCCGGCTGCGGGCGAAATGCACGAGGGTGCCTGCAGGCGAGGGTGGTGAGCAGTCGATTGACACGCAGCAGTAGTCTCGGTCCGATTTCGCCGGGAGGCCTTATGACCGACATTCACAGTGACCGGGCTCAGCGATCGTGCAGCGAACGGGCCGTCGAACTGCGGGTTACGCCCAGGCTGGAAAGCCTGGCGGTGGTACGCATGCTGGTCGGTGCGATCGCTACCTACGAGGATCTTGACGTCGACACCGTCGCTGATCTGCGGCTGGCGATCGACGAGCTGTGCACCCAGCTGATCCGTAGTGCCGCGCCCGGCGCGATGCTGACTGTCGTCATCGACCCGCACGACGACTATGTGACGATTCAGGCGTCGGCAGCCGGTGACGGGGCCGGCGTGCTGACCCCGGGAAGCTTCAGCTGGCACGTGCTCACGTCGCTGGTCGATGACGTCCAGGCATTCCGCGACGGGCATGAATCCAACGGTGCGGGTGAGGTATTCGGGGTCAGGTTGACAACCCGCCGGGCGGACTCCGGGAGGTGAGTCCGCGTGCCGCCGGCAGCGGCTCACAGTCCGGATCGGAGTACGCCGACGTCGGCGACATGTTTCGTGAGCTCGCCCAATACGACGCCGACTCGCCCGACTTCCGCAACCGCAAAGACAAGATCGTGGAGCGGTGTCTGCCGCTGGCCGACCATATCGCTCGCCGGTTCGAGGGCCGCGGAGAGTTGCGGGACGACCTGGTCCAAGTCGCCCGGGTCGGTCTGGTCAACGCCGTAACACGCTTCGACGTCGAAACCGGCTCGGACTTCGTCTCGTTCGCGGTTCCGACGATCATGGGCGAGGTCCGCCGCCACTTCCGCGACAACAGCTGGTCGGTCAAGGTGCCCCGCCGGCTCAAAGAGCTGCACCTTCGGCTGGGGGTGGCCACAGCCGAACTGTCGCAACGCCTGGGGCGAGCGCCGACCGCCTCCGAGCTCGCGGCCGAGCTCGAGTTGAGCCGCGACGAGGTGGTCGAAGGGTTGGTCGCGGGCAGCTCGTACAACACGCTCTCGATTGACGGCGGCGGCAGTTCGGATGAAGACGACGTCCGTTCGATCGCTGACACCCTCGGCGAGGTCGACGCCCGGATGGACCGGATCGAGGACCGAGAGGCGTTGCGGCCCTTGTTGGATGCACTCCCCGAGCGGGAACGCACCGTGCTGGTGCTGCGGTTCTTCGAATCGATGACCCAGACCCAGATCGCCGAGCGGGTCGGCATCTCGCAGATGCACGTGTCCCGCCTGCTGGCCAAGTCGCTGGCGAAACTACGTGATCAGCTGCAGTAGCCCTGCTCAGTGCAGCCCGTAGATGTCCGACCACAACCGGCTGAGTTCTGCTTCGTGGGCGTCGCCGAACATGTAGTCCGGTGAGGCGATCGGCAGCACACGTTCGACCCGTACCAGTACGGCTTCACGACACGGAAACTGTGGTCCGTGGGTGTCGATGACCCATTGCTGCAGCCACTCGTAGACCTCGTCGCCGGGGGGTCGCAGCTGCGCGGTGCCTTTGAAGCGGTAGCCGCGTCGTTTGAGGAAGTCCACCACGTTGACCTCGATACGCGGGTCACGGCGCAGATCGGCCACCGTCGTCGGCGACGCCATGTGCATGAACACCAGGTGTTCGTCACCGTAGACCAGCAGTGACTCCTTCGGTGACAGGTTCGGCGAGCCGTCCTCGCAGACGGTGGCCACGAACGCCAGCTTTGCGCTCTCGACGATCTGGCGCATGTCATGGTCGATGATGCACACCGCTCACCCCGTCGTTTCGCAGCCGTCTTTCACCGCCCAGCGGTCGATTACCCGCCCCGGCGTGCGGTAAACGACGGCCGCCGGCTCGTCAGTCGCCGGCGGTCAGGCCGCGGGTGGCCGGGCCTTCCAGAAGGGTGCCGTCAGGGGCGAAGCGCGACCCGTGCAGCGGGCACTCCCAAGCCCGGTCGGCATCGTTCCAGGTGACAATGCCGCCCAGGTGAGGGCAGACCGGGGAGAGGCGATGTTCGACGCCGTCCACCCGGCACTGGGCCTGCAGGCGCCAGGGTGGCCCGCTGACCACACCGGAGTCCGTGCCCAGGCATTGCCGCCCGATGTGGGCCGTCGGAGTGATCCAGCCTTTCGCCAGATTGACGCCGACCGCAAGATTGGCCGTCAGAGCCGCCGGCAGGCCGCGCAGCTCGCGGGGACTCCAACTTGCGAACGCCCGCTCCCACCCCGGTCGCTCGCCGAGCAGCCGGCCCGACAACACCAATGCGGCAGCCGCCCCGTTGGTCATGCCCCACTTGTTGAAACCCGTTGCCACGTAGATGGCGTCGTTCTCCGGCAAGATGGGCCCGACATAGGGCAGCGCGTCGACGGGCGCGTAGTCCTGCGCTGACCAGAGATGGGTGCGGGTTGCGCCCGGATAGTTCCTGACCGTCCACGACTCGAGTTCGGCCAACGCATCGATGGGGTGCTTTTCCCGGCCGACGGTGTGCCCGGCCCCGCCGACCAGCAGCAGCTGCGAGCCGTTGACCGGGGCATAGCGCAGCGATCGCGTCGGTGAATCGGTGGAGATCATCATGGAGCGGGTGATCTCGCCGGGCACGTCGAAAGCCATGCAGTATGAGCGGCTGGGTTTGACTCGGGCGAAATATCCGCCACGGTCCAAGATCGGGATCCCGGTGGCCAGCACCAGCTGGGTGGCCCGCAGTTCCGCCTGCCTGCGCGGACCGCCTACTTCCAGTCGAAGACCGTGACGACTGCTGGAAACACGCTGTACCCGTGTGTGTTCCAGCAGTTGTCCGCCGGTGGCGAGCAACTCGGCGCGCAGCGCGTCGAGAAACTGCATCGGGTCGAACTGCGCTTGATCGCCCAGCCGTGCGCCGCCGTGGTAGGAGAACGGCACGTCGGCGTCCGCCTCCCACGTTGCCGGCAGACCCAGGGCGCGGCAGGCCTCGTACTCGGCGCGCGCCGCCGCCACGCCACGCTCGGACTGGGCGAAGCTGTAGGCGTCCTCGCGCTGGACCGGCACCCCGGTAGCCGCGCAGAACGACAGCAACCAGTCCTGTCCGGCGCGGTTGCCGTCCACGTATGCAGCCGCCAGACTCTTGCCCTGCTTCGCCGATATCGTCGACAGCTGAGTTCCCTGCAGCAGGCTGATCTTGGCGGTGGTGTTTCCCGTCGCGCAGGCGCCGACCGTCCTGGCCTCCAGCACCAGCACTTGGCGGCCGGCGCGCGCCAGCAGCACCGCGGTCATCAAGCCGGTGATGCCGGCACCCGCCACCACCACGTCGGCGATATCGGGCACATCGTCGGCGGTGCCCGAGGCCGGTGATGTTGTGATCCGGTCGGCGAGCCACAGCGAGGTCATGGTCGATCAGGTACCCCGCGGTACGGCCGTGAAACGTACGAGATTCGCCAGCATGCCCGAGGCGTTTGCACCGGGCTGCCGGCGGGTAGCCGGGCGGTGTTCGCGAGACACGACGGAGGCGACCCGATGCGGGCAGTCACATGGCAGGGCAAGCGCAAAGTTCAGGTCGACACGGTGCCTGATCCGGTGATCCAGAATCCGACCGACGCCGTCATCGAAGTGACGACCACCAACATCTGTGGATCCGATCTGCATCTCTACGAGGTGCTCGGTCCGTTCATGGACCCCGGCGACATCCTGGGGCACGAGCCGATCGGCATTGTGGCCGAAGTCGGTCGTTCGGTCAGCAATCTCAAACCGGGCGACCGGGTGGTCATCCCGTTCCAGATCGCCTGCGGTCATTGCTGTATGTGCCGACACGGTCTGCCGACCCAGTGCGACACAACTCGGGTGCGCGAGCAGGACACCGGAGCCGCACTGTTTGGTTACTCCAAGCTCTACGGTCAGGTTCCGGGCGCGCAAGCGCAGTACCTGCGGGTGCCGCAGGCGCAATACACTCACATCAAAGTACCTGAGGGCCCGCCGGATTCGCGCTTCGTGTATCTGTCCGACGTGCTGCCGACCGCGATGCAGGCAGTTGACTATGCCGCGATACCCGATGGCGGGTCGGTGACCGTGCTGGGCCTCGGACCGATCGGAGACATGGCGGCCCGGATCGCCACGCATCAGGGGGCCCGGGTTATCGGCGTGGATCTGGTGCCCGAGCGGTTGGGCCGGTTGGCGCGGCGAGGGATCGAAATCGTCGACCTGAGTGAGGTATCCGATCTGGGCGAGGTGATTCGTGACCGCACCGACGGCCGCGGAACCGATGCGGTGATCGATGCCGTCGGCATGGAGGCTCACGGCTCCGGCGGCGCCAAGGCCGTCCAGCAGCTCAGTTCCCTGCTGCCGGACGCCGTGGCGGGACCGTTGATCAGTAAGGCGGGCATCGACCGGCTCGCCGCGCTGTACTCCGCGATCGACATCGTGCGCCGCGGCGGCACCCTGTCGATCGTCGGAGTCTACGGCGGCAAACTCGACCCGTTGCCGATGTTTACCTTGTTCGACAAGCAGATCACCCTGCGGATGGGGCAGGCCAACGTCAAACCGCGCGTCGAGCGGCTGATACCGCTGCTGACCGACGACGACCCGCTGGGGGTCGATGCCTTCGCCACTCACGAGCTGTCGTTGGAACAGGCACGAGAGGCCTACGCGATGTTCCAGGAGAAGCGCGACGGCGCGGTGAAGATCACGCTCAAGCCGTAACTCAATCCGTGTCAGGGCGGGCCAACACGTGTGCGGCTTCGAACAGCAGCGCGTGCGCGAAGGCCTGCGGCAGATTGCCGCGCAACTGACGTTGGCCCACGTCGTATTCCTCGGACAGTAGGCCCGGCGGTCCGCACGCGGTGCGGCCTCGCTCGAACCATTGAAGCGCGGCAAGGTCATTGCCCTGCTGGTGATCGGAGAGCGCCATGACGAAGTTGCACAACAGGAACGCCCCCTCGGCCTCGCCGAGACCGCGCTGATCGGGCCGGTAGCGGTAGACGAACCCGTCTTGGGCGAGGTCCCGGCGCACGGCGGCCAAGGTGGCCAACGTACGGGCGTCGTCGGTCGCGACGGCTCCGCGCAGACCGGGCAGCAACAGAGCCGCGTCGATACCCGGGTCATCGGGTGCGCGCTGCCATCTGCCGTCTCGGTGCAGACAGTCGGCGCTGGTATCGCTGACGAGCCTGTCGGCCAGCTGTTGCCAGCGTGCCCCTTCAGCCAGCGACGCCACGCCGGCGATGCGGCGCAGCCCGGCTGCGCACATCAAACGGGAATGAGCCCAGCGTTGGTCGTCGAGTTCCCAGATGCCCGCGTCCGGTTCGGTGCAACGTTTTTCGATCGCCTCCACCAGGGTGTGCACCGCACCCCAGTGGGCGCCGTCCAATCGGTCAAGCCGGCCGGCTGCGGCCAGCAGCAGCAGCGCCTCGCCGAAGGTGTCGAGTTGGAACTGCTGGCCCACCCAGTTTCCGGTTTTGGCCGAGGCGCCCGGGTACCCGGGCAGCGACAGGTCGTGTTCGGGCGGTGGCGTCGTGGCGTCGACGCAGTAGGCCGGTCGCAGATCAGGCCCGTCGGCCAGCACCCGCTCGGTGACGAAGCGGACGGCGTCATCGAGCAGCGGATGCGGGCCGGCCGCCGCGATCGCCTGTCCGGTGTAGCACTGGTCGCGAATCCAGCAGTAGCGGTAGTCGTAGTTGCGCCCTTCTTTGGCCCGCTCCGGCAGCGACATCGTCGCCGCCGCGACCATGCCACCGCCGGTGCTGGTCAGGCCGCGCAATACGGCGTAGGACAGTTGCGCATCGACGTCGGCCAGGGTGCCGTTGACTTCGGGAACTGCTTGTCTCCAAGCGCTTTCGGTAGCAGACCAGGCCTGTGCCGCACCGGCGGGCTGCGCGGGCAGCTCGCGATCGGACAACTCCAAAACCAGATCGTGGTCGCTTCCCGGTGCGACGTCGAGCACCAGACGCAGCGATCCGTCGGCGGCGGGGCGGGCCTTCGCCGCGCCCGCCCAGCGGAATCGGCACGATCCCGACCGACCCGTCCAGACCCCAGCTTCGCAGGAGAGCCCCGACATGGCGGTGGCGCCGAAGTCGGCACGAACGTCGAGTGCGATCTGCATGCGCATCGGCCGATCGAGCGCGCGGATGCGACGTAACACCACGGCGGTGTGCATGTCGCCGGGGAAGGCCAGCGCCTCGCGGCACTCCACGATGCCATCGGTGGTGACCCAGCGGGAACGCCAGATCAGCGAGCGCTCCTCGTATCGCCCGCCCCACACGTAGCGCGGCACCGGGGTGACCGCATAGACCCCGGAGCCACCGAGCAGCGAACTGAAGACCGCCGGACTGTCCCAGCGGGGCAGGCACATCCAGCAGAAATCGCCACGCGGTCCGACCACGATCCCGCGCTCACCATCGGCGATCAACGCATACTGCCGCAACACCTGAGGCGGGAAGCGTTCGAGCAGCGGAAGTCCCTCGTCCATGGCGGATGCATACCCGCCGCCGCGCGCGGGTAGTCACCGATTCATGAGCCTGCCCTGCGGCATGCCGGTTCCGGTCGACTCGGTGGAGGCCGCCGCCTACTCGATTCCCACGGACGCGCCGGAATCCGACGGCACCGCCAGGTGGGATTCCACCACGATGGTGCTGGTGAGGGTGCACGCCGCCGGACACATCGGAACCGGCTACACCTACGCCGGTACGGCGGCGGCCACGGCGGTGCGTGACGAGCTGACCGAGGTTGTTACCGGTGGCGACGCCACCGTCCCGCCGGCTCGCTGGGCGGACATGGTGCACGCGGTGCGCAACCTGGGCCGGCCCGGCGTGGTGGCCGAGGCGATCGCCGCCGTCGACATCGCGCTGTGGGACCTGCGGGCCCGCCTGCTCGACGAACCGCTGACCGTCGCGCTGGGGGCGGTACACGAGGCCACCCCGATCTACGGCAGCGGGGGCTTCACCTCCTATGACGACGACGCGTTGTGCCGCCAGCTCGCCGGATGGGTGGAAGAGGGCATCGCCCGGGTCAAGATGAAAGTCGGCCGCGACCCCGCCGTCGACGCCGCACGCGTCGCCGCGGCCCGCCGGGCGATCGGCACCAGCACCGAGTTGTTCGTCGACGCCAACGGTGCCTATCAGCGCAAGCAGGCACTGGGCTGGGCGCAGCGCTTCGCCGAACATCAGGTGAGCTGGTTCGAGGAACCGGTCAGCTCGGACGACCTGGAAGGCCTGCATCTACTGCGCGACCGCAGTCCGGCGGGCATGGATATCGCCGCCGGCGAATACGGCTACGACGTTCCGTATTTCCAGCGCATGCTCGACGCTGGTGCCGTCGACTGTCTGCAGGCCGACGTCACCCGTTGCTTGGGCATTACCGGAGTGCTCAAGGTGGGTGCGCTGTGCGATGCCCGCGGTTTGGATCTGTCGTTGCATTGCGCACCCCAGATCAGCGCGCACGTCGGCACCGCACTGTGGCATCTGCGTCATTTGGAGTATTTCCACGACCATGTGCGGATCGAGCAGATGGCCTTCGACGGTGTTCTGCTTCCGCAAGCGGGCGGCGTGCTGCGTCCCGACCGCAGCTCTGCCGGGCACGGTCTTGCGGTCAAAGCGACTGACCTGGAACGCTTTCGGGTGGTTTGAGACGTTCGACGGCGAAGTCCGCCGCTTGCGCGGTCATGCCGTTGGCCGCGTACGCCGCGTGCGCGGCACCGTCCCCGCCCACCGAGCAGACCGGATCGCCGGGCGCGCACAGGTCGATCGTCTTGGCTGCATAGCCCGGCCCTACCGTCACCGGCGGCGCGCCGATGGAATTCAGGAACGCCGCGGACGGCTTTCCCAGCAGCGCCACGGCGGCGACGTGCCCGGCCGCCTCGGGCGGCAGGGCGGCCCCGAGCCCGCCGGCCGTCGGTTCGGTGACATACCCCATCAGCGCAGCGCCACGCGAGTATCCGCCAAGGACCAGTTGGGTGTTCGGACAACCGGTTGCCATATCGCGGACGTGGCCGGCTGCGTCGGTGACCCCGGTGGCGGACGGGCCGAATTCGGGTACTGCCGGAAAGTCGACCGGGTAGACATCCACGTTGCGACCCCAGGTGCGCCACCGTAGTGCATCGATGAACTGCTGACCGATCCATCCGACCCCGGGCGGTTCGCCGGTGCCACGCGCGAACACCACCTGAACGTCGGGGCAGCCGGCGGCTACTGCGTCGCCGGCGGCCGGCGAACACAACAGCGTGCAGCCAGACAGGGTCACCGCGGTGAGGATCCGAGTAATCACAGCACTTCGTCCGATACCCAGTACAACCAATGGGCAAACCGTGGTTTAGCTCGGGCAAAAACGGCAAGCCTAATTCGGTGCCGTCGTCGACGGAGCATGTGTCAAACATGAATTCTAGGATTGAAGGGGAGAAACCCATGATGACAACGTCTTTGACCAGGCTGGCCGCGGCCGGCGGCATGGCGCTGGCGTTGGCGAGCGGCACCGGACTGGCAAACGCCGCACCGGCGCAACCGACTCAGCCAGCGCAACCGGGGCAGCCGGCCCAGCCCAGCCAGCCAGCCCAGCCCGGCCAACCCGGCCAGCCGGGCCAATGGTCACAGAATCCCGCGGTGAACACGACCTGCAGCTATTCCCAGGTCGTTGCGGCAATGAACGCGCAATCACCTGACACCGCGGCACAATTCAACGCCACACCCATGGCGCAGTCGTTCCTGCAGAACTTCCTGGCCTCTCCGGCGCCGCAGCGTGAGCAGATGCTCGAGCAGGCCCAGGGGGTGCCGGAGGCGGCGCCGTTCGTCAACATGGTCGGTCCCATCGCCAAGACCTGTGACAAGTACTGAGTGATGGCTCAATCGCCCGGGGCCGGCGGCACCATCTCGGACGCGGCCAAGCGGGAAGCCGACGCGTACCGCGGCGACAACCCGCGTCCGCTGGGGGGATACGTGCTGGTGTTGCTGGTCTACGGCGGGTTGGTCGCGGCGGTAACCGTGGCCGCCGCGGCCACCGGCCGTCGTCTGCCGCAGGGCTGGGCGACCGCAGACTTGCTGACGGTGACTCTCGGGACGCACAAGCTGTCCAGAACGTTGGCCAAGGACGCGGTGACCAGCCCGTTGCGCGCACCTTTCGCCCACTACACGGGCACCGGTGGCCCCGCCGAAGTGATGGAGGAGACCAGGCACTCCAGCGCGGTGCGTCACAGCCTGGGGGAGCTGTTGACATGCCCGTTCTGTCTGGATATGTGGGTGGCCACCGCGTTCGCCGGCGGGCTGGTACTGGCCCCGAGGCTGACCCGGATGGTCGCGGGTACGTTCAGCGCGCTCGCAGGTGCTGATTTTCTGCAGCTGGCTTACGCGAAAGCCCAGCAGATGGCCCAGGAGTGAGACCGGAGATTCCTTGATGCCGAAGCAATCGACGACCACAGCACTGGCCGGCCACCTGACTGAGGCTTTGGAGCGCTCGGGCGTCTTGGATCGCCGCGATGCCGCGAGGTCGCCGGTCGTATCGAAGTGCGCAGGCTAGACCCGCAATGCGCAGCATCGCCTTCAACCTGCCGCGGACGGTGACGCTGGCCGCCGACGCCACCCTGCTGGGTTTGGCGGGCATGCATGCCTACATGTTGGCCACCGCCGTGCACCGTCCCGGGTACTTCGCGGGGTATTGCGCCACGGTGATCGTCGGCTGTGTCGTCGCCGCCGCGACTACCTGGATTGACGTCGACGACGTTGTGCCGGCCGCGGGCTGGGGGGCGGGCGGCATCTTGTGCACGGCTTTCCTGATCGGCTATCCGATCAGCCGGGTGGTCAGCCTGCCGGGCCTGCCGGCGCTGACCGGGCGATGGGATCTGGCTCCGGGCAACCTCGCGCTGGCCTGCGCGGCGGCCTTCTTGGTGCTGTATCTGACGGTGCTGACCGGGGTCAATGTGGCGTTCGGGCAGCGCAGGGGCTGGTATGACTGATGTTGCTCGACTATCCGGGTTGGCTGCGGATTGACCACTGGCTCAACGTCTTATTCCTGACCCTGTTGCTGCGCAGCGGCGTCGAGATCCTCTCCACCCATCCCAAGCTGTACTGGCACGCGGACAGCGCTCCCGGGACGGAGTGGGCTCGCTTCACCCGCAAGGTGATGCCCACCGACAAGCTTTACGACACCCTGGATGAGGAAGAGGACTACTCTCCGCTGATCGCGCTGCCTGGCCACAAAGCACTGGGCATGGGCCGGCATTGGCACTTCGCCGCGGTCATCGGCTGGGTTCTCGTCGGATTGTCTTACTACGTATTGCTTTTCGCGACCGGACAATGGCACCGGTACTGGCCGTACTCCTGGTCGATCTTCGCCGAGGCATGGAACGACGTCGTCACCTATGCCAGCTTCAACCTGCCGCCGCTGCTGCCGGGCGAACCGCTGGACGCCGTTCAGAAGCTGACCTATGCCGGGGTGATCTTCGTGCTGGCGCCATTTCAGATCCTCACCGGGGCCGCGCAGTCACCGGCGATCGAGGCTCGGTTCCCGCGGTACGTGCGGCTGTTCGGCGGCCGGCAGGCTGCCCGCAGCCTGCACTTCCTCGGCCTGGTCGCGTTCGCGGTGTTCATCGCGATCCACCTGGCGATGGTCTTCTTCTGGGGCTGGGGCCGGCTCACGGCATTGATGATCTTCGGGTCGGTTCGCAACACTTACTGGGCGACTGGTCTCTCAGTGCTCATCATCGCGACGATCGTCGCGGTCCACATTGCGGCCACCGTGTGGAGTCAGCGCAGCCCCGAGTCGGCGCGTCGGGTGCTCGGCGCGCTGATCAGCATTCCGCGCAAAGGTCTGCTGCGCCGCTTGGACTCTCGGCAGAACTACCCGGTGCGCATGCTCTCGACGGAGCACCGTGTCAATGGCAAGCCGCCGACCGCCGAATACTACAAGGTGATGGCGGTGCACAACTTCGTCGACTGGCGGCTGCGGGTCGGCGGACTGGTGGAGCAACCGGTGACGTTGGACTTGGCCGGGGTGCGTGCGCTGGCCGAGCCGCAGACCCAGCGCGTACTGCACAACTGCGTGCAGGGCTGGACGTCGGTCGGCGAGTGGTCCGGACTTGCGCTGGGAACCCTGGTGGACCTGGTGCGGCCGCTGCCGCAGGCTCGCTACATCTGCTTTATGAGCATGCAGGACAACAGCACAGATGAGCCGAGTGCGGAGGGCGGAGGCCAGTTCTACGAGGTACTCGACCTCAAACTGGCCCACAAACCGCAGATGCTGTTGGCCTATGCGATGAACGGCCGGCCGCTGCCCATCAAGCACGGGGCACCGCTGCGGCTTCGGGCCGAGACGCAGGTGGGCTTCAAAATGGCCAAGTGGATCAACCAGATCGAGTTCGTCGACGACTATGCCCATATCGGGAAGGGACGTGGTGGCTGGCGTGAGGACAACGTCTACTACGGCATGGACGGAGAGATCTGACGTGACCGCAATCGTCGATGCCCGTCCGGAACTGATCGATCTGAGCCAAGTCGCCAGCGATCGGGTGTCGGAACTGGTCACGGTGCGCGGCGGACACTGCGCGGCCTGCGGTGGAACCGATTTCGCGGTCGGTCAAGCGCTGTACCTGGGTTTCTTGTTCCTCGATGAAGACCACGACGCCTACCTCGTTGCACTGACCTGCCGTGATCCCGCTTGCCCGCAGCCGCGAACCGCGATCCGGCTGCGATACAAGGAATTCCTCGGCTAGCCCCCCGGCGTTGACTCTGCGTCCACGGCGGAGTGCACTCGCACTTTTGCGCCGTGGACGCAGAGTCAGTCAGCGGGGCAGGTCGGGGCGGGCCAGATCGAATCGCTCCACCAGATCCGCCACGTCGCGCAACTCGCCACAGATCGCGACAAAGCGGCGCTCGGCGTCGTCGTCGAGCAGGCCACGGCTGTGGTAGTACACCAGTCGGCGCAGCCGCCCGGCCAACGCAGTGCCCCACCGGATGCTCAGGTCATAGACCTGTTCCTCGCCGATCTCGCTGCACCGCCCCAGATCCCGCAGCGCGCGCAGCTGCTCGGTCAGCACCGCGACGTCGTCGTCGATGCTGATTGTCATAGCGGCGGCTTGGCGACGCTGACGACGACCGGCTGGCCCCGAAAGGTCAGGTATATCCGGTCGGGGCCGATCGCCATGCCGGACAGGGGAGCGGACCGGGCCGGCCCGGACGGTAGACCGGCCCGGTAGTCAAGGACACCCAGCAACGGAATGCTGGCGTGGGGGTAGCCGGTGAAAGTCGCCGACTCGAAAACGGTTATGTCGGTGTCGGTGGCGGCGTACACCCGGGTGTCGTCGGAGCCTAGGTAGCGGATCGGTGAGGAGACCGGCGAGCGGCCGATGACCTGTTGACCGTGCCCGCCGCGCGCGGGCTCGACGGCGTACAGCGTGTCGCCGCGAGCGTCGGCCAGATAGACCCGGGCTGTCGCGGTGCCGTCACCCGCCGCCACGAAAACTCTTGCGTCGTAATGACCGTGTTGCTCCGGCGGCGACGATGGGCCCTTGTAATACGAGAGCCCGCCCGGCCCATAGACGTGGTATTCGATGGTGCGCCCGCGGTTGGCGCCGTCGATGGCACCGGTGGGGCCCGCGGATACCCGAGCGCCGGGCAGCTTCCGCAGGCCGACCTCCTCGACCGGGGTCACCGTCGCCCCGTCGCTGGATAACGCGAGCAGCACCCGCATACCTGAATCCTCGGACAGATAGTTCGGCGCCGGCCCCGCGTCGATGTCGCCGATTTGCCGGAGGCCGGTCAACTCGACCGCTGCTACGCGATCGCGCGCCGGCTGCGGCACGAACACGGTCCGATCATCTGCGCGGCTGATCTGTACGTTGCGCCCGGCGCCCAGCGGTTGCGACAGCCGAACGGCCGCCGTGTCCGGCTGCTCAGGGTGATCGACCGCCGCCAATCGCCCGTCGTCGGTGAGTGCGAGCAGCGCGCCGGTGGCATAGGACCAGACGGGGGAGTGCAGTGGCATCCGCACCGGCACCGAGACGGCTTCCGCCGTGGTCTGCGAGACCGGGGCCGAGCAGCCCGCACAAGCCAGCAGGCCGGCCACTGTCGCCCCGAACCCGGCCCCCCAATTCATGACGGCGGGGTACCCCCGTAAGCGCAGTACTACACCGCTTCGTTTGTGCGACCGGGCAGCCGGGTATGCGGGTCGCTACCGGGAGCTGACGGCAGCACAGGAAGGAGAGGTCATGTCCGGATCGCTGGAAGGGCGACGGGTCGCATTTCTGGTGGCGCCGGAGGGTGTCGAACAGGTCGAGCTGACCGAACCGTGGCGCGCGGTCACTGAGGCCGGTGGGCGCCCGGCGCTGGTGTCCACAGCCGACGGCCCCGTTCAGGCCTTCAACCATCTGGACCGCGCCGACAAGTTCGACGTCGACCGGCAGGTCAAGGATGTGTCGACGGATGACTTCGATGCGCTGGTCCTGCCGGGCGGGGTGGCCAACCCCGACCAGTTGCGCACCGATGAACGCGCGGTGTCGTTCGTGCGGGAGTTCTTCGACGTGGGTAAACCGGTCGCCGTTATCTGCCATGGCCCATGGACACTGGTGGAAGCCGGAGTTGTTGCCGGCCGGCGGATTACGTCGTGGCCGAGCGTGCGTACCGACATCGTCAATGCGGGCGGTGATTGGGTGGACGAGGAGTTGGTGCGCTGCGACTGCGGGCCATCGATCCTCTTGTCGAGCCGTAAACCCGACGACCTGCCGGCCTTCTGCGATGCGCTGGTGGAAGAGTTCGCGGCGCGCGGGGCGACGTTGTGATGACAGAGCCGATGCCGGTACCGGTCGAGACCGACAACCGCCGCGCCCGGCTCTGGGTGAACTGGGCCGCTGCTCTGCTGACCGCCGCCGGGGCCGCCTTGGTGATGGTGGTAGCGACCGGCGCGGTGATGAGCACCGCCGCCTGTAGCACCGCCGAGTGTCCCGATCTCGGGCCCAGCGGAGCCGTGTTCGGACTGCTCTATTACGGCGCGCCGGCCATTGCCGCACTGACCATTCTGGCCTCCTTCTTCACGGCGGGACGCCGCCGCGGTTTCCTGGTGCCGGTGGCCGGTTGGGTGCTGCTGGGGGTCGATCTGCTGGCGCTGGTGATCGCCTTCCGACGCTGAACGACGGGCGGATGGCCGATATGGATCAGCGCCGAGCACCTGTTCTGGAAGCCCTGGCCGATTACCAACGCAGGGACCGTTATGGGTTCAGCCCGCCCGGACACCGCCGGGGACGTGGCGCAGACATGTCAGTGCTCGAGGTGTTGGGGGCCGACCTGTTCCGCGCCGATGTGCTCGCCCGCGGCGGCTTGGATGACTGGGAAGCACGCGCAGAGTTCTTGACCGATGCCGAGCAACTGATGGCCGACGCCGTGGGTGCCTCGACGGCATTCTTCTCCACCTGTGGCAGTTCGCTTTCCGTTCGTGCCGCGATGATGGCGGTGGCCGGCGGCGATAGCGGCGGGCTGCTGCTGCCGCGCGACAGTCACAAATCTGTGGTGGGCGGGTTGATCTTCTCCGGCATCCAGCCACGCTGGATCGCCCCACGCTGGGACGCCGAACGGCATCTGTGCCACCCGCCCTCACCGGAACGGGTGGCCGGTGCGTGGGAGGAGAATCCCGACGCCGCGGGTGCGCTGGTGGTCAGCCCGTCGCCGTACGGTACCTGCGCGGACCTGGCTGCCATCGCCGACATTTGTCATGAGCGGGGCAAGCCACTGATTGTCGATGAGGCCTGGGGCGCCCACCTGCCCTTCCATGAAGACCTGCCGACCTGGGCGATGGACGCCGGCGCCGACGTCTGCGTGGTCAGCGTGCACAAGATGGGAGCGGGTTTCGAGCAGGGCTCGGTCTACCACATCCAGGGCGATCTCATCGACCGGGAGCGACTGACGGCGTGCGCCGATCTGTTGATGACCACCAGCCCCAGCGTGCCGATCTACGCGGCACTGGACGGCTGGCGCCGCCAGATGGTGCACCACGGGCATGAACTACTGGACGCCGCAATCAAATTGGCGCGCGACGTGCGCGGGCGCATCGATGAGATACCCGACGTCGAGGTGCTCGAGCATGCGTTGTTGGGCAAGGAGGCCTCCCACGACCTGGACCGGCTGCAGGTGCTGGTCGACGTGTCGGCAACCGGGACGTCGGGCTATCAGGCCAGAGACTGGCTACGCGAACAGCGCTGCCTCGATGTGGGATTGGCCGATCACCGGCGCATCCTGATCACCATGTCCTTCGCCGATGACCACCGAACGGCTGACCGGCTGCTGGAGGCGCTGTGCGGGTGGCGCGACGCCGCGACGTCCTTCCAGCGACCGCCCGCGATCCGATTGCCTTCCCCGCGGGAACTGCAGCTGGAAACCGTGCAGTTGCCCCGGGATGCCTTCTTCGGCCCCACCGAGATGATCGCCGCAGCGCGGGCTGCCGGACGTATCGCTGCAGAGCAGATCACGCCGTATCCGCCGGGCGTGCCGGCCGTGGTGCCCGGCGAGCGGCTCAACACCGCCGTTATCGATTACCTGCGCTCGGGGCTGGCCGCCGGGATGGCGCTGCCCGACGCCGCGGATTCGTCACTCGAGTACATCCGAGTGGTGGCTTAGGCGCGGGTTTTGCCCCAACTGCGTCGGGGTAGCCCATAGCCATGGCACAGACGACATTGCACAGCCGGACAGACGTGGTCGATTTCCTCACCGAACAGCACCAGCGCATCAAAACGCTGTTCGACGAGACGCTGCTGGCCGCCGGCGGCGAGCGCGACGAGTCGTTCGTCCGGTTGCGCCGGCTGCTGGCCGTTCACGAGACGGCAGAAGAAGAGATCGTGCATCCGCGGGCAGCCCATGAGCTCGACAACGGCCGCGCGATGATCGACGCACGGCTGGCCGAGGAGAAGAAGGCCAAAGAGGCCCTGGGCGAGCTGGAGAACGTCAACGTCGATTCGGAGTTCTTCACCGAAAAGCTCCGGGAACTTCGCGACGACGTCCTCGAACATGCCGGCCACGAAGAACACGACGAATTTGCCCAGCTGCGTGACGAACTCAGCGAATCAGAACTGAAGCTGTTGGAGCGGGCGGTCAGGCTCGCCGAGGCGATCGCACCGACCAGGCCGCACGCTGGGGTCGAGGGCGCGCTTGCCAACGCCTTCGTCGGCCCGTTTGCCTCGATGGTGGACCGGGCACGCGACGCGATCCTGGGGTATGACTCATGATCGGCCTCGGGGTGTTGCTGCTGATCCTGGGTCTGGTTTTCAACATCTACGTGCTGTGGGCGGTCGGGATCGTCCTGTTGGTCGTGGGTGCGGTGTTCTGGATACTAGGGTCGGTGGGCCGGCCGGTGGCCGGCAGGCGCTACTGGTACTGATCGCCGTTGCTGGTCTTCCCCGCCGGGCACCCACGTCAGACTCGCCCGCCGGCGCCCAGCGTGCCTTGCATGTCGGGTTTCATGGCCACCAGTTGGGCGTTCCAATAGCCCCAACTGTGCACCCCGGCAGCGTCGATGTTGAACGTGGCGTTGTGACCGCCCGCACCGGTGTAGGCGTCGCGGAATGCGACGTTGCTCTGCATCACAACCTGCTCGATCACCTGGCCGGGCAGGCTGCCCTCGCCGATCTCCGACGGGGTGCCGTTGCCGCTGTAGATCCACAGCCGGGTTCCGTTGCCCGCCAGGCGCCCGGCCTGGACCGTCGGGTCGTTGCGTTGCCATCCTGCGCTGCCCGAGGGGCCCCACATGTCCTGGGGGTTGAAGCCGCCCTCGTCGTTCATCGCCATCCCGATCAACGTCGGCCCGTTGCCGCTGGACGGCGTCAGCAGCGCCGAAAGTGACGCGGCATAAGCGAATTGCTGCGGATGGTAGGCCGCTAAAATCAGTGCCGACGACCCGGACATGGAGATGCCCACCACCGCGTTGCGGGTGGAGCGCACACCTTTCCCGGAGAGGAAGTTCGGCAGTTCACTGGTCAGAAACGTCTCCCATTTATAGGTCTGTCCGTTGGCCGATCCGTACCAGTCGGTGTAGAAGCTGGAGCGCCCACCGACCGGTGCCACCACCGATATCCCGGAACCGGCGTACTCGCTGAACGCCGGCGTCTCGATGTCCCAGCCGCTGCGATCGTCGCGAGCGCGCAAACCGTCCAACAGGTAGACGGCCGGTGCGCCGCCGCCCTGGAATTCCACGGTGATGTTGTGCCCCATGCTCGGCGACGGCACAGAGAGGAATTCCGGCCCGGCAGCCGCGGCGGGCGGGGCCGATGCGCCCAAGCCGATCAATGCCGGCAGCAACGCCGTCGCCGCTGCGACCGCGCTGACCCGGCGCGGCCGGTGCGTTGCGTTGTTCCACATCGTTCTCCCCTTTCGCGCAGACCCGAGCACCAAGGCCCGTCGGCCGGGTGTGCGAGAGGGGAGAGATCGACACAGGGTCGGGAGGCTTTGGGTCCAGCCGTCGGCATTGCGAGATACCGCGGATGGCTGCCCTGCAGTCTGAAGACAGATATCTAACCTTCTTGTCTTAACAAAGTGGGGGACCGTTGTCCAGAGTGTTCGCCAAAGCGCTGCCGGGATATAAATTTTTTGGACATACGGTTTGAGGCGGTGGCGCGGTGGGCACCTACACCGACATGTCCGCGCGTACCAGCCTCGATTCCATTGGCCCGCTGGCAATCGCGGTATCGGTAGCCGGTA
The DNA here is from genome assembly GCF_045310925.1 of Mycobacterium sp. SMC-15. Taxonomy (NCBI): domain Bacteria; kingdom Bacillati; phylum Actinomycetota; class Actinomycetes; order Mycobacteriales; family Mycobacteriaceae; genus Mycobacterium; species Mycobacterium sp. SMC-15. The sequence goes on from NZ_JBJIAJ010000006.1 coordinate 129,656, forward strand.
CCGCGATGCTTCTGGCTTCCGGCGCTCCCACCGCTCGGGCTGCGCCGTGTCCCGACACCGAGGTGGTCTTCGCGCGGGGAACCGGTGAGCCGCCGGGCGTGGGCCCGACCGGTCAGGCGTTTCTCAATGCGCTGAACGCACGGCTGGGAACAAGCCCAGCCGTTTACGCGGTCAATTACCCGGCCAATGACCACTGGGACACCGGCGTCGACGGCATTCGGGACGCCGGTGCCCACGTCGTCTCCCGGGCGACCAGCTGTCCCAGAACCAAGATGGTGCTGGGCGGCTACTCACAGGGCGCGGCGGTCATGGGTTTCGTTACGTCGGCTCAGGTGCCCGACGGCGTCGATCCGGCGACAGTGCCCAAGCCGCTGGACCCCGACGTCGCCGACCATGTCGCTGCGGTCGTGTTGTTCGCCATGCCCAACGAACGGGCGATGAACTTCCTCAAAGAACCCACGATCGCGATCGGACCCCTGTATCAGGCCAAGACCCTGCAGGTGTGCGCCGTCGAGGACGCGGTGTGCTCTGACGGCATGAACTTCGCGGCACATGACAGCTACGCCGGCGACGACGCAACGATGGTCCAACAAGGGGCCGACTTCGCCGCCCGCCAGCTCCAAGGCCGGGTGGGATAGCCCGCTGGCCGGTCGCAGACATCGCCGCCGACGTTGGCGGCGCGAGCAGATCCGGGTCACCGATCCTGAGCAGGTCCGCCGCTCCATCCGCGGTACCGCCATCGGTAACTTCATGGAGTGGTACGACTTTGGGGTCTACGGCTATCTGGTCACCACCATCGCGCGGGTGTTCTACCCAGGCACCGGCACCGGCAGCCTGATCGGCGCCTTCGGCACCCTGGCAGCGGCGTTCGCGGTGCGCCCGATCGGCGGATTGGTCTTCGGCCCACTCGGTGATCGGATCGGGCGTAAGCGGGTGCTGGTCACCACCCTGCTGCTGATGACACTCGGCACCACCGCTACCGGGCTGCTTCCGAGCTACAGCGCTATCGGTGTCGCAGCACCCATCCTGCTCGTCGCGACGCGAATGGTGCAGGGCTTCTCCGCCGGCGGCGAATACGTCGGCGCGATGGTCTACGTCGGCGAACAGGCCCCGGACAACAAGCGCGGCATGATGGCCGGATTTCTACCGTTGAGTTCGCAGGCCGGCTACGTCGCAGCCGGCGCGCTGGTCACCGTACTGCAGAGTCGGTTGAGCGACGAGGAAATGCTTGGCTGGGGGTGGCGAATCCCGTTGTTGCTCAGCGCGCCACTGGGGCTCGCCGCCCTCTACCTGCGACTGCGTTTGGAGGAATCACCGGTCTATGAACAGGCGGGCGGCCGGCAGGAAGACTCCGACGACACCGCCGCGCGGCAACTGCGGCGCACCGCCAGGCAGTGGAGGCTCCTACTGCTGTGCATCGCACTGGTGCTGACCTACAACGTCACCGACTACCTGCTCACCGGGTATCTGCCCACGTACCTTCAGAGGACTGCGCAGATCCCACACACCGCCGGGCTGCTGGTGATCGTGCTGACGCTGTTGGTTCTGATGGCGACCGTGGTCCTGGTGGCCCGGCTGTCGGATCACATCGGAGTCAAACCGGTGCTGTGGACGGGATGCGCCATGCTGCTGGCTCTTTCGATTCCGGCGTTCAGCCTGATCCACTCCGCCCACGACTATCCGACGGCGTTCGCCGGAGTTCTGTTGGTCGGGCTGATGCTGCTGTGCTTCGATGCGACATTGCCGGCCACCCTGCCGGCCCTGTTTCCCACCCCGGTACGTTACGGGGCGCTGGCGATAGGGTTCAACCTGTCGGTCTCGGCATTCGGCGGCACCACACCCCTGATAGCCGAGACACTGGTCTCAAGCACCGGCAACCCGATGGCCCCGGCCTACCTTTTGGTCGCAGCCGGGGCTATCGGTGCGCTCGCGCTGGTATTCACCCCCGAAGTCGCCGGACGGCGACTACCCGGCTCGGGGCCGGCAGTGGAGAGCGAGGCACGGGCGCGCGAACTCGCCCGAGGACGCAAAAGCTAACGGACCTGCCGGAACCCCTGCACGCCGGCCAGCGCGTCAGCCACCGACGTGGTGGTGGGGAGTGCGTTTCCGGGATCGCAGATCCGCAGCAGGCGCGACACCGTGACACCGGGCACCGTCGTGCAATAGACCATCGTTTCGGCGCATCGGTCGGTTATCGTCTTGAGTGCCGAAAAGCCTGCGGTACCAATGAATTCCAGGTCATTAAGGTCAAGTACCAGCCACTCGCAGTAGCTCGCGCAACGTTGCACGTAGTCGGCCAGCTGGCCGGCGTTGGAGGCGTCGAGTTCACCGCCGACGCTGATCACTGCTCCTGAGCGTCCCCAGCGGGTGACGGAACGGGCGGTGCGGCTCGCCCAGGTATCTGACGGGGGAAGGGAATCTATTCGGGTCGCCGGGAACACCGATCCGGCGGTTCTTAAAGCGGGCATTGAATTACTCCATCAGTCGAAACTCGTACTGTGGATCGCGTCGATGCGAGTTACACCTTCACGGATGAGATGCAGGGAGGAAGCCTCCCTGGCTAGCGTGGTTGACGCGTCTTTCCGGGTGGCTGTTAACTCAACCTGCTAACGAACCTACGCCTATGTTCGGCCCACTGCAACGATTCGGTAACGGTGCTTTCTTCGACCGCCTCCGAATCCCCTTGTAGCAAACCGTTTCGGGGACCTTTTCCACGTTTAAGCGCCGGTGTCGCGGGTAACAACCGCTTATGGCATTTCCGCAGACCACCCAGCGTTCGCTGCTCGTCTGGCATGTGCACGGCTCGTGGATGGAATCCTTCGTCGCCGGCGAACACCGCTACCTCGTTCCGGTCAACGCCCCACGTGATCTCGACGGCCGGGGTTTGTGCGGTCGCGACTGGCCGAGGGCGCAGGAAGTGCCCCTGCCTGAACTGCGCGAACAAGAGATCGATCTGGTGGTGCTGCAGCGGCCACATGAGATCGAGCTGACCGCGCGGGTGCTGGGCCGGCGGCCCGGAATCGATGTTCCCGCGGTGTACGTCGAGCACAACACCCCGCGGCCGTTCGTGGTGGAGAGTCTGCACCCGATCGCGGACCGCGCAGACATCCCGCTGATCCACGTCACCGCGTTCAACCAGCTGATGTGGGACAACGGCCGTGCACCCACCAGGGTGATCGATCATGGCATCGCCGATCCGGGCCATCTGTACACCGGGGACATCGCGGCCGCCGGTGCCCTGATCAACGAACCGCTGCGGCGGTGGCGCACCGTCGGCGCGGACTTGCTGGGCCCGTTGGGGCAATCCGCGGCCGTCGATGTCTGGGGAATCGGCACCGAAGACCTCAACGATCCGGCGCATCGGTGCGCTGGCGTCGTCGGCCACGGTGACCTGCGCACCGACCAACTGATGAAGGAACTGGCGCACCGGCGGGTCTATCTGCACACCGCGCGCTGGACGTCGCTGGGTCTGTCGCTGCTGGAAGCCATGTTCCTGGGAATGCCGGTGGTGGCGGTGGCTGCCACGATGGCACCGATGGTGGTGCCCCCCGAGGCAGGCGTCGTCAGCGCGGACCTCGACACCTTGCGGACCGCGCTGAGCGGGTTGATCGCCGACCGCTACCTGGCCGAGGTGGTCGGTAAGGCGGCACGCAACTACGCCATGGAGCACTTCGGCCTCGACCGATTCCTTCATCAATGGGACCAGGTCATCGAGGCGCAGTGCAGCGCCGGGAGTAGCGGGGGGTACTGCCGTGAAGATCGCGATGATTTCCGAACATGCCAGCCCGCTGGCCGCGCTGGGTGGGGCCGATGCCGGCGGCCAGAACGTCCACGTCGCTGAGCTGTCGGCGGCGTTGGCCCGCCGTGGCCACGATGTCGACGTCTACACCCGCCGCGATGACCCGGAGCTGCCCGAGCGGGTGCGCACCGACCAGGGTTACACGGTGGTTCATGTGCCGGTGGGGCCGCCGCGCCAGGTGCCCAAAGATGAACTCTTGCGGTACATGGTCGCCTTCGGTCGGTACCTGGACGCGCAGTGGGACCGCGAGCGTCCCGACATCGCGCACGCACATTTCTGGATGTCCGGGATCGCCGCGCAGCTGGCCGCCAAACACCGGCGGGTGCCCACGGTTCAGACCTTTCATGCGTTGGGCGTGGTCAAGCAGCGACACCAGGGCCGGCGTGACACCAGCCCCGCGGAAAGGCTGCGGTTGGAGACCCGCGTCGCGGAAGAGGCGACATGGGTGACAGCTGGCTGCAGTGATGAGGCTTTCGAGTTGATGCGGCTGGGCCGAGACCGGTTGCGAATCTCGGTGGTGCCCGGTGGTGTCGACGTGGAGCGGTTCTCCCCGCGCGGTCCGGTCGCAGAACATTCCGGGCGGCGGCGCATCGTGGCGGTAGGGCGGTTTGTCCCCCGCAAGGGATTCGACACGGTGATAGAGGCATTGACGACGGTGCCCAGCGCTGAGCTGGTGATCGCCGGCGGACCGCAGCGGGCAGAACTCGAGACGGTTCCGGAAGCCTGTCGGCTGCTCAAACTGGCCGCCGACCTCGGTGTGGCAGAACGGGTGTCGCTGTGCGGCTCCGTCGCCCGGGCGGACATGCCGGCCTTGCTGCGCTCGGCGGATGTCGTTGCGTGTACGCCTTGGTACGAGCCGTTCGGCATCGTGCCGCTGGAGGCGATGGCCTGCGGCGTGCCGGTGGTGGCCTCGGCGGTGGGCGGCATGCTCGACACCGTCGTCCACGACGTGACGGGACTGCTGGTACCGCCAAAGGATCCGCGTGCCTGCGCGAATGCCATCAACGCCATCCTGCGGGATCGCCGAGCCGCGTCCGGCTTCGGCAAGGCCGGGCGAGAGCGGGCCCGCTCGAGGTACTCCTGGGACCGGGTCGCAACTGACACCCTGCGGGTGTACGACCGGCTCCTGCCCGTAGCGGCACCGGCGGCAACCCGGGTGTTGGGGACGGGCTGAGAACCGGGTGCACAAAGCTCTTGGTTCGGGGCAGGGTTTGTCTGTCACCGACGACGCTGGGGCGATTGCCGCTGCAGGCTGATCGGAGGAACATGGACACATCGAACGGGCGAGCTGAGCGGAACGAAGACATGGCGTTGACGAGCCGCAACGACATGATGCGCGATGTGGCGGATCTGGTTCACACGTTGAATCAGCGATCGCACATCGAATCCGACGGCGCGCTGGATGAGCTGGTGACAAACCTGCTTGCGCACATGTCCTGTGCTCAACACGCCGGTGTCACGCTCACGACGTCGAGCGGCGATGTCCAAACCCTTTCTGCGACAGACCGGTACCCGGCCGTGCTGGATGACATCCAGCGCCGGCAGCGGGAGGGGCCGTGCCTGGCGGCAGCCTGGAAGCATCATGTCGTTCGTCTGGATGACGTCAACAGCGACGAGCGCTGGCCGTCGTATTGCCAAGGTCGCGGCCACGACGCCGATCCGGTCGATCCTGGCGTTCGAACTGTTCACCGGCGAGGACACCACGGGTGCCCTGAACTTCTACTCCCACGCCGCCAACGCCTTCGACGACGACTCGGTGGAGTTGGGTTTGGCCCTGGCGACCCATGCCGCGCTGGCCTGGCACATGGTTCGCCGCGACGAACAGTTCCGCAGTGCGCTGGCCTCCCGCGACATCATCGGTCAGGCCAAAGGCATCCTCATGGAGCGGTTTGCCATCGACGCATTGCAAGCCTTCGAGCTGCTCAAACGACTGTCGCAGACCTCCAACACGCCGCTGGCTGAGGTGGCACAGCAATTGGTGAGACGCGACGGCCGGGCGCCGTGAGCTGGTGGGCTAAAGCCGGCTGTCCGGCCTGATCACCGCCCAGACGGTCTTGCCGGGACGAGTGGGTGTACTGCCCCACGCGCGACAGACCGCACCGACTACGGCCAAGCCTGACGCTCGGGCAGGCAAGCCGTCTGGGCCCTCGTGGAGCACAGCCGGGGCGGCATCGGCATCTTGGACCGCGATGGTGACCGTCGAGTCCGCCCTTTCCAGCAGGACAGTCGGTGAGCTGTCGGTATGGCGTAAGACGTTTTCCACGAGCACGTCCACGATCACCTTGGCCGTTGGTATCAGCTGATCCTGCGACCAGCTGGACAGCCACTCCGCGACGAAGTCACGGGAACGGCGCAAGCTGCTCAAGCGGCGTGGAAGTTCTGCGCTGACCCTGCAGCGGGTGCGTTTGGGGCGTGGCAGCGAGACCAACGCAGTCTCAAGGTTGGGGTGTGCCGGGACGTAGCGCGTCACACCGGTTTCGGAGAGCCGCGCCATGGTGTCGGGTCGCTCGCAGACCAACCGGATCGGGATATCGGGCCAAACGCTGACATGCCAACGAGCGCTGGTGAACACAGACCATGCCGAGCGCGCCGGGACTTCCAGGCCGCCGACGTCGACCAGCACCGCCGGCGGTTCGTCGAGCGCCGCCTTGATCACGCGGTCGCGCAGTTCGAGGTAGTTGCTGCTGTCCAGCGTTCCGACGGCGGTCAGCAGGCAAACCCCGCCAACGTCACTTGCCGACACAGTGACTGGACCTGGCGCCCTAGTCATGGCCGCACCCGGTCTTCAGTCCGTCGTCGCACTCGTTCACCACTAAGGGACCAATTACCCGCCAGTGCCGACAAGTTCACCTGTCGTGCTGCCGCAATTTCAGGTCACGGTCAACAGAGTGTGGTCCAGATCGGAGAGCACCGCTGACGGCAGTCTGCCGGTGAAAGCAGCCAGGAAGCGGGCTGCCAGGTCACGCACTTTGACATTGGTCTCCTGCGAGCGCCACACCAGGATGTCGAATGCGCGCTCGGCGGAGATGCCGTAGGCGACCATCAGAACGCCCTTGGCCTGCTCGATCACCGCACGGGACTCGGCGACCTCGGAGACCGCGGCGCTGACATCGGCCTGCAGCACATCGGTGACGTCGACGTAGAAGCCGGCCGTTCCGGTCACTGTGCCATCGTCGTCTAGCATGCGATCGCCGACCACGATCACCCAGTGCTCCTGGCCGCCGGTGTCGATGATCCGGTGCCGGCTGCTGAACGGCTCGCCCTCCACGACGCGCTCCAGCACCTCAGCCACCTGGGCGCGGTCCTCGGGATGCTTGTGCTGTAGCAGCAACTCGGTCGTGGGCGTCACCGTGCCCGGCTCGTAGCCGTGCATGCGGGCGACCGTATCCGACCACTCCCAGCGCTGCTCGCCGAGCCAGTAATGGAACCGTCCGACCCGTTGCGGCTCGCCGTGGCCGACCACCAGGTCGAGATCACTGTGGATCCCGGCGTCGTCGCCCATTGGCGTCACGAACGAAGCGTTGACATCCCCGACCACCGCATACCCGCCTTCTCGTACCCAACAGTATGAGCTGATTCCAACGGCCGGCGGGGGCAAACCGCGGCCTGGAATCGCAGGATGAATGCACGGACGATCCAGACCGGCGCTACCTGCTGAACGCCCGAGCGACGTAACTATCCACAATTTCGCCACGCCGCGCAACTACCAACGTGTTTTCCCGTCGGCCGTTCCGGGTAGGCGCTGTGACAGGCGTGTTCCAGCAAAGCGGACCGCCGCGAAGTATCGACTCGATGGAAGGAGTCAACAAGTGAAGCTCTCCAAGACTGCGGCCAAGACGGCCGCCGGCGCGGCCGGAATCGCCGCGCTGAGCGCTTTCTCCGCGACCACCGCCATGGCCGAGCCGGCGATCCAACCGTTCGGCACGCCCGAACAGCTCAACGACGGGGCGATGGCTACGTCCTACACGGTCAGCAACCTGGGCCCGGCCCACGTCACCATTCCGGGCTACCAGCCCCACGGCAAGTTGTATCAGGCCGACGTGACCGCTCGTGCGGACCGCGGCACGGTGACCCCGGTAGTCACCGACTTCAACGCCAGGGCGGCCAACAGCGACACCTACCGCGTGATCAACACGGTGCCCACGCCGGGCGGTATCAATCCCGGGCCCATCGCCCAGGGTGCTGCCGCCGACGGGAAGATCTACTTCGACGTGACCGGCCCGCCGCCGGACGGAGTGGTCTATAACGACGGCGTCCAGGACGTGCTGATCTGGACCAGCAAGGCCTGATGCCGAGCCGAGATGGGCCCGATCGGGGGGTCGGGCCCATGCGGATGACCGATCACGATGTTTATCCCAAGGCAACCGGGGTAAACGTCGTGATCGCGCGCCACTGACGGCGCGATATCGATGGAGCCGACTGGAGGACATCATGGGCGTGCTGGGAATAACGGGCAAGGCGCTAGGGTCGATGGCAGCGTTCGCAGGTGTCACGGCGGCGTCCGTAGTGGTGATGGCGGCGCCGGGTTCGGTTGGTCCGGCGAATGCGGACCCGGACTCTGAAGCCAACACAACAACTTCCACCACGAGTTCAGCGGTCACCACGGTCTCGGGGACCACTTCTGCCAGCGCCCCGGCCACCGGGAACTGAGGAGCGTCGCCTGCCCGGTCAGGCCTGCAATCGTTGCCACGATTAGCCCCCTGCGTTACGGGTATGTCTGACTCATGACGACCCTGGGTTACGCGTTGTCCTGCGAGGAGTTCCATCCCAACGAGCTGGCGGCGTCGGCGTAATGGTAGCGACCAAAGAGCCTGGGGCGCAGCGGTACCTGCCAGAGCGGCGGACGCTGAGCGCACTGCGTGAGGCGGCCGCGCAGTGCCGTGGTTGCACGCTGTACCGCGACGCGACGCAGACGGTGTTCGGCGAGGGGCGCCGGGGGGCGCCGCTGATGCTGGTCGGCGAGCAGCCCGGCGATCACGAGGATCTTGAGGGCCACCCGTTCGTCGGCCCGGCCGGGCGGTTGTTGGACCGTGCGATGCGCGACGCACACATTGATCCGTCGTCGGCGTATGTGACCAACGCGGTCAAGCACTTCAAGTTCACCCGCCGCGAGGGCAAGCGCCGGATCCACCAGAAGCCGGGCCGCACCGAGGTGGTGGCGTGCCGGCCGTGGCTGATCGCCGAGATCGACTCGGTGCGGCCAGAAGTGGTGATCTGTCTGGGCGCCACGGCCGCGCAGTCACTGCTGGGTGCGTCGTTTCGCGTCTCCAGCGGGCGCGGTGAGTTGCTGTGTCTGCCTGGCCTGGCGGGCTCCAACGGCCGGCCGCGGGTCCTGGCCACCGTTCATCCCTCGGCGGTGCTGCGGGACCGCAGTGACCAGCGTGCCCAGGCCTACGAGGCATTCGTCGACGACCTGCGGATAGCCCGCAGCGCCGTGACCGAAGGTAGCGCACCGCTGGTGCACCCCGCCGTTTGACAAAGCCGGTGGCGGGTAACCGTGTGCGTGTTGAAGGGAGCAACCAATGCCGAAGACCGCGGACTTCATCCTCGATAGGCTCCGTCAGTGGGGGGTGCACCGGATCTTCGGCTACCCCGGCGACGGCATTCTGTCGATGGTCGGCGCCTTGGACCGGGCCGGGGGAGACCCGGAACTCATCCAGCCGCGCCACGAAGAGATGGCGGCGTTCATGGCCACCGGCCACGCCAAATTCACCGGGGAGATCGGATGTTGCCTGGCCACCTCCGGCGGCGGGGCGATCCATCTGCTCAACGGGCTCTACGACGCCAAGCTTGACCACCAGCCGGTGGTTGCGATCATCGGTCAGCAGAAGCGGATGTCGCTGGGCGCGGCCTTCCAGCAGGAGATCGACCCCAACTCGTTGTACAAGGACGTCTCTTCGGACTTCGTCCAGACTTGCATGGCGCCGGTCCAGGCACGCCACCTGGTGGACCGGGCCTGCAAGGTGGCCCTGACCAATCGAACCGTGGCAACCATCATCCTTCCCGAGGACGTTGCCGAGGAGGAGGCGGTCCCTTCGCCACCGCGCCAGCATGGGGCCGTTTTCAGCAGCGTCGGGTGGACCAAACCGCGAATGATCCCGCCGCAGCACGAGCTGCGCAAAGCCGCCGAGATCCTCAACGAGGGTGAGAAGGTGGCGATCCTGGTGGGTGCGGGAGCCGCCGATGCCGCCGACGAAGTGGTGGAGGCCGCCGACCTGCTCGGCGCCGGCGTCGCCAAGACGTCATTGGGACGCGCCGCACTACCCGATGAACTGCCGTATGTGACCGGGCCGATTGGCCTGCTGGGCTCCACGGCCAGCGAGGCAATGATGTCGGGTGCCGACACCTTGCTCATGATCGGGACCAGTTTTCCCTACGCCGAGTGGCTGCCCAAGGAAGGGCAGGCCCGCGGGGTGGAGATCAACCACGACGGCCGGATGATCGGGGTGCGCTACCCGGTACAGGCCAACCTGATCGGCGACTCCAAAGACACCCTGGCCGAACTGATTCCGTTGCTGAACCGCAAGAAGGATCGGTCCTGGCGGCGCAAGATCGAAAGCGAAGTGGAGACCTGGTGGCGGGTTCTCGACGACCGGGCGCACGACAAGGCCAATCCGCTCAATCCCGAACTGGTGGTCCACGAGCTCTCCAAGCGCTTGCCCGACAACGCCGTCGTCACCACCGACGCGGGCTCGGTCGCCAACTGGTGGGCGCGGCATCTGCGGCTGCGGCGCGGCATGGCGGCCTCACTTGCTGGAAACCTTGCGACCATGGGCCCCGGCACGCCGTATGCGATCAGCGCCAAGCTCGCTCATCCGGACCGGCCGGTGATCGCCGTCGTCGGCGATGGTGTCTTCCAGATGAACGGCATGGCCGAGATGATCACCGTGAAGCGCTACCTGGACCGGCTGTCTGACGGGCCGCTGATCTTCTGCGTATTCAACAACCAGGACCTCAACCAGGTGACCTGGGAGCAGCGGGCCATGGGAGGGGAGCCCAAGTTCGAAGACTCGCAAATGATCCCAGACGTGCCCTACGCCGAATTCGCCAAACTTCTCGGGCTGACCGGAATTCGGTGTGACAGCCCGGACACCATCGGACAGGCCTGGGACCAAGCGCTGTCTGCGCCCGGGCCGGTGGTGCTGGAAGTCGTGGTGGACCCCGACATCCCGCCGGTGCCGCCACATATCGAAAAGATGATCGCCAAGAACACCGCTAAAGCGATCATCAAGGACCCGGACCGAGTAAGCGTGGTCACCAAGGGCGCAAAGCAGAAGATGCACGAGTTCACCGAATCGGCTAAGCAGTCGGTGCGCGACATCCGCAGCAAGAACGGCGGGTAATCGCCGATGACCACCTTGGGGGCGCCCGGCGCCCTGCGTCGTCGGCCGCCGAACTTAGACGGTGTCTACGTGCCGCAAGAGGATTCGCACCTTCTCATCGAGACCATGGAACGCACCGGGTTGGCCCGCCGGGCCAGGGTGCTGGACCTGTGCACCGGCAGTGGGATAGCGGCCATCGCGGCGGCCGAGCTGGGCGCGGACAGTGTCACCGCGTTCGATATCTGCCCGCGCGCGGTGCGCTGCGCCCGGGACAACGCGCGTGCCGCCGGCATGGACGTAGCGGTCCGGCGGGGGCCGTGGAGTGACGCGTTGTGCTGCGCCCCTTTCGATCTCGTGGTGACCAACCCGCCCTATGTGCCTTCGCCGCGGGATGGCGGGCCCATTCCTTCGGCGGGCGGTCCGGAACGGTCGTGGAACGGTGGTGTTGACGGGCGGGTCGTGTTGGATCCGCTCTGCCGGTCGGCGGCGACGCTGTTGCGTCGCGGCGGTTCCCTGCTGCTGGTGCAGTCCGCCCTCGCCGACGTCGCGCACTCACTGGGGAGGTTGCGGGAGTCGGGACTGTCAGCCGAGATTGCCGCGGTCAAGAATATTCCGTTCGGGCCGGTGCTTTCGGCGCGTGCGGGCTGGCTGGAATCCACCGGCCGGGTGTCGCACGGCTGCCGCGTGGAACAACTCGTGGTGATCCGGGCGGACAAGCCATGACGACGCCGGAGAAAAGAGTGGTACAACCGGTCCGCAACGGCCCGGTCCTGATCGCCGGCCCGGTCCGGATCGAGACGCCCGAGGGCGTCCTCGAATCCGATCGCTTCATGGTGGCTATCTGCACCTGTGGGCGCAGCCGCAACTATCCACTGTGCGACACCAGCCATCGGCGCCGGAAAACGTCAGACCGTCGTACCGACGCGGATGGTGTCAAAAGCGAGTAAATGCCGGCGGTTGGCTCATCGGTCGGCGTCGTAGCCGTCGTCGGGCAGTGGAACGCTGATGGCCTGATCGATCAGGTCGGCCGGGTTGGCATCGGTGTCGTCGGCATTCTCCAGAAGGGCGGGATCCAGTCCGTCGTCGTCGTCGCTCGCGTCGGCGGGGATCCGCTGTTCGGCGAGATCTGCCTCTGGAACATCAGGGTTGGTCATCATGACCCCTTTCGTTTCCGCGTTCGGGGCGGGTCGGCACGTTTGGCGGCGAGCAGCGCATAGTCCGTTTTCAGTTGGGAGTTGTCCGACCTCAGCTGGGTGTTGTCGGACTCCAATCGGGCGTTACGTGCTTCCAGGCCGAGGATCTGCCCGATACCTGCCACATTGATGCCGATCTCTACCAGCTCCGTGATCCGTCGAAGCCGCGCAAGATCGTCATCGCTGTAGCGGCGCGTACCGCCCGCAGTGCGCGCCGGGGTGAGCAGGCCGCGGCTCTCGTAGAGCCGCAAGGTCTGCGGACCGATCCCGGATAACTCGGCTGCCACCGAGATGCCGTATACCCCAAGCCCGGAGCGGGCATTCATCTCGTCGGCCACCGCGCTTCTCTTCCACTCGCCGAAAATTTCTGGTGCTCCTCTTGCGTGAACCTACCACCGGTGCTATATAAAAATCTATGTCGGCAGACATAGATGATCTGCCGCAGACCGAGGAGGTGGAGATGATGTTGATGCGTACCGACCCGTTCCGTGATCTCGACCGCTGGACCCAGCAGGTGCTGGGCACCGCGGCGCGACCGGCGGTCATGCCGATGGACGCCTGGCGTGACGGCGACCAGTTCATCGTCGAGTTCGACCTGCCTGGCGTGGCAGAGGATTCCCTGGATCTCGATGTCGAACGCAATGTGCTGACGGTGCATGCCGAACGTCCGGGCCTGGATCAAAGCCGCGAGATGGTGTCCGCGGAACGGCCACGCGGTGTGTTCAGCCGCCAGCTGTTCCTCGGTGACAATCTGGACGCCGGGCAGATCCAGGCCAGCTATCAAGACGGCGTGCTGCGGTTGACCATTCCGGTCGCCGAGAAGGCAAAGCCACGGCGGATCAAGATCGCCAGCAGCCACGGCGAGCGAGCCATCAACGCTTGATTGCGAGGGGCCGGGCGGCGGCCTGCTACCCGGTGTAGGAGGTGAGCGCAATGACCACCGACACTCTGGCCGCGGAGGTACTCGACGAGGCGGAGTACATCGTGCGCGCCGAATGGCTGCGCGTGTTGACCGCCGCAGTACCCGGGCACTGGACCGCGGTTCCCACCGAAATGCCCGTCGCCCGGCCTCGCTCCCTGAAGCTCGCCCTGTTGAGCGTCATTTCCGAACAGCGCGATGTATCGCTACCGGCCAGCCGCCAACACCGGCCGGCCACGCGGCGGCGAAACACGAGAGTGTGGCCCACGCAGCGGTCCCCTCCGTGACACCCCGGCGGTGACTCGTGCGTTGCTCACCGATGTCCGACCATTCGAGCGCCTTCGACGCAGACCGAGGCTGCGCGCGCATCGCCACCGATGTGGCAGCGAAACAGGCTGGGCTGCGCGCGATGTCACCGCAGGGCCCGACGGGGTCACGCTGCCGCCACTGCTCTCCCCGGCAGCAGCGTGCCTCGTCGTCCTCACAGAAGTCGATCAGCAGGGCGTCACACCGTCGCCTCAATGCTGACGTTGGCGAAGTCCAGTAAGTTGACCAGCCGGTGCACGACTGCTTGATCGCTGCGCAGTAAGGCCGTTCGGCCGTGGGCGGCGCAGAGGCGGTCGAGCAGGCAGAGCTGCCGGTGCCCGACGAAGTCCAAGTCCCGCGCGTCGATCTCGAGGGTGTCGTGCGACAGCAGCGGCAGGACCCGCTGCAGGGTGGTGAGGAACAGCGGCTCGCTGGCGGCGTCGAGAGTGCCGGCCAGCGCGATGGCATTGCGCCCGGCGGGCTGGGCATACAGCTGGAACGGCACCGAACTCGGTCCGGCCGCCGGGTGCAGGCACAACAAACCGGCCGCGGCCTCACCGAGTTCGGCGACGTTGTAGCCGCACATCGCCGCGACCGGCAGGGTGGAGATTCGCCGGTCTCCGAGGAATTCCAGAGCCGCCTGGGCGTCGCGCTGCGCGGGTGTGCGCGCTACCGGTGTGACATCGATGACGATCCGAAGGCCGCTGTAGCCGTCGGCGACCGCAGCGACCGCGGCCGCCGCATAGCGCTCGGTCATACGCTCGGCGTCGACGACGTCACCCCGGAACACGAAGTGCTCCGGCACGGTCTTGACATGTACCTCGCGGGCATCTGTTCCGAGCCCGGCCGCCGCCAAGGCCGCCCGCATCGTGGCGGGATCGTCCGCGCCGACGTAGGCGACTCGCTGGTCGAGGTTCAGACCGTCCGCGACATACTCCGCCGCGTGGTGCAGGAACTCCGCGGGATCCCGGTATTCCCAACCGACGTGGCCGAATTCGCCCGACCGATCTGCCCGATATGCACCCATCACGCCGACTTTCTCATCCGCAGATGCGCCTGCACCGTGGTTCCACTCGCCGCGGTGTGAATGCGTACCAGGTCGGCTGTCGCGTTGACCACGAAAAGCCCGCACCCGTGGTCGTAGTCGCTGATGATCGGCCGCCGGCCAGCCAACCGGTCAGTCAATCGACCGGAATCGCTGACCTGACATATCAATTGGTCGTCCGCCGCCCACAACAGCAGGGTGCACGGGCCCCTGCCATGCTGCAGGCTGTTGGAAGCCAGCTCGTTGACGATCAACTGCAGGTCTGCGATATCGGCGCCCGCGAAGCCGAACCAGCGGGCGTACTTGGCGGAGAACTGCCGGGCGCCGGCCAGATCGGTAAGTCGATGCAGGGTGTAGCTTGCCGCCGTGGGGCTGCTGGGCAGTGGCTCGTTGTAGCGCGCCCACGCGGCGTCGGGAGCAAAGCCGGAGCTGGCGCGTACCGGGTGCCCGGAAAGGCCCAGGCTCGGGTGGGTGATCTCGGCGTCGACGAGAATGTCGGAGTCCAGAGTTGTTGCGTCGTAAGGGCAAAGCATCGTGAGATCCCGTCCGATGAACGCCTCGTTGACCAGAGCCTCATGCTGCACGCAGGCCGGATACTCCAGCGTTGACCGGCCGCTCCAGACCGGCTCGCCTACCATCCGTACCGGACCCGACGGGTGTCGGGCAGCGAAAGCTCCCTGCACTCCGCCCAGAATGTGGGTGGGATTGCGCCCGACCTGGCTCATATCGGACAGGCTTGTCGACTCGAGTGCGCCTGCAGGCAGGGCATTGCGGAGCAGTGAGAGATTTGGCTCAGGTACCGCCACCAAGATCGGGAGATGGGCGGCCACCGCGTCGGCGATATACGGCACCAGGCAATCAAGGTATTCCTGCGGGGAACGGTAGAACAGCGCGATATGCCTGAAGGAGCCGCGATCAGCGTCGGCAGCGACGGTCATCGAGTGTGCCCCTGTCATCCAACGTGAACGGGCCGCAGAGCTAGCTCAACCTCGGCTCTGCGAGGCACGGCCCGTCGGTTTGCGCTGAGTCGCGGCCGGCATCAATACCAGTAGCGCCGACCGGCGACCGGACGACCGATCGCGCCCAGAATCCACAGTGCAGCGCCGACGACCAGCAGGATGACGCCGATCGTCCAGAGGACATTGATCTTGAAGATGAGCGCCAGAATAAGCAGGACCACTCCGAGGGCAATCATTACCGATCCCTTCTCTCACACAATCAAACCGACCGCACCCAGCGAAGAGGGCTGCGGTAAACGGCAATCGGATACAACCGGGTTGAACCCGAGGTAGTTCAACGGACCCGCCAACGTGGTGACAGCGATGGTTCCGGCGTTTGCACAGCTCGTTTGGCTACCGTGGAAGTAGTCGCGCTGCCATGCAGCGAAGACGCCGACCAGCAGCCAGATCAGCACAATGGTCCCGGCCAATCCACCGATTCGCATCCGTCCTCCGTTCATCTGTACCCCGATCAGTTCCCCGTTCGACCCTTGTCGAAACCTGAGAGCCATTTCGGGAGCCGAGCGATGTTTGGCCGCGGTCGTGGGCGGGGTACTGCCGGGATTCGGGGGACATTGCCGAATGGAATGGGGGTGCGCGGATGATGTTGCTGGAAACAGGCGAATCCGGCGCGCGGGCAGGCAGTCACGCGGAGTGGATCGGCGAAGCCGGCGATATCGTCGATCGGATGCTGCGCAATGTCGCGCATGGCCGCTTCGAAAGATCCTTATCGGCGATGACGGCGTTCGCCGCGATGGTCACGACCGCCGAAATCTACCTCGAGCATTACAAGGCCGGCTTCGGCAATAAGTGGATGTGGAGCCCGGTTCTGGTTACGCCGCCGGTGGTGGTCGCCGGGATCGGTGGGGTGTTCTCCCGCCGCTGGGCCAAGCGCTGGCTGCCGTTGACCGCAGGGGTGTACGCCGCCAACGGCCTACTGGGGGAGTACCTGCACGCTCGCGGGGTGGCCCGAAAGCCCGGAGGCTGGAAGATGGCGTCCTACAACGTTCCGATGGGGCCGCCGATCGCAGCGCCCGGCCTGATGGCGATGGTCGGCGGGATGGGCTTGCTGGCGGCGGTGCTACGCCGCGAACGCTGAGGTGCCGGCAGCCATGGCCGACACCTCCCGTCCCGACCACCTGCCGAATCTGCGGGCGGATCGTCAACCGCCGCACCCGTCCTGGCTGCCCCGGCAACGCCGCGGCGTCACGCCGCAGATGATCGGGCGCTATCCGGATTTCGACGTGCTGGCGTCGAAGGACAGCTGGGACGAGGCCACCAGACAGGTGGTGCTGGCCCGGCTGGAACCGCCGCGGCCGCTGCGGTTCTTCACCGCGGCGGAGGAGCCTACGCTGCGGGCATTCTGTGACATCGTGCTGGCGCAAGACGGCGAGCCTCGGGTGCCGGTCGCCGAATTCGTCGATGCCAAGCTGGTCGACGGTCAGCTCGACGGTTACCAGTACGCCGACATGCCCGACGATCGGGACACCTGGCGTCTGGTGTTGCGCGGCTTGGACGAGGCCGCCGGCCAGCGGTACGGCAAGGCGTCATTCGCGCAGGCCGAGGTGCCCACCCAGCTGGCTCTGGTCGATCAGTTCTCCCGAGGCCGGTTGCAGGGTGGCTCCTGGTCGCAGCTGAACCAGACCCGGGCCTGGTCGGTGTGTATGCGAATGACCCTGTCGGCGTTCTACTCCCACCCCTGGGCGTGGAACGAGATCGGCTTCGGCGGCCCGGCCTACCCGCGCGGATTCATGCGGCTCGGCGGACCGAGCGGTCCGGCGGCGGCGCGTGAACCGTTCGAAACTCGCGGTGCCATCGACAAGGACCCGGTGGAGCTGGTGCAAGAAGAGGATTCGTAGTGGGCGATTTCTGGCGCGGTCTGCTCAAGGGATCGTTGGGCCCACCAGCCAATGACTCGCGGTTCCTGCTGGATGTGCAGTCGCGAGAGCTGCCCGGCGAGAAGACGATGCGCCGGTATGGCGCCGATGACGAGGTCGACTTGGTGGTCGTCGGCGCTGGTGCCGGGGGATCGGTGCTGGCGCAACGACTGGCGCGGGCCGGCTGGCGCGCGGTGATCATTGAGGCGGGACCGTTCTGGCATCCCGACAGCGACTGGGTCTCCGACGAAGCCGGATCACATCCGTTGTACTGGACGCAGAAGCGCATCATCGGCGGGGACGATCCGATCGAACTGGGTAAGAATAATTCCGGCCGCGGCGTCGGCGGCTCGATGGTGCACTACGCCGGCTACTGTCCACGTTTTCATCCCAGCGACTTGCGCACATTCAGCCTCGACGGGGTGGGGGCGGATTGGCCGATCGACTATGAGGATATCCGTCGTCACTACGAAGTTCTCGAGGCTGAACTGCCAGTCGCCGGGCAGAACTGGCCATGGGGATATCCGCACCGCTACCCGTCGTCGCCACACCCGATCTCCGCTGCCGCATCCAGGCTGTGGGAAGGAGCCCGCAATCTGGGGATTGAGATGCGGGTAGGCCCGGTCGGAATCGTCAACGGCACCTTTGGAAATCGACCGCATTGTATCTACCGCGGCTACTGCCTGCAGGGCTGCAAGGTCAACGCCAAGGCAAGCCCGTACGTCACCCATCTGCCCGACGCGCTGGCACACGGTGTGGAGATCCGTGCGGACTGCATGGCTTCCCGCATCGAACTCGATGACTCCGGGGCGGCTAGTGGTGTCGTCTACTACGACAACATCGGCAACGAGCATCTGCAGCGTGCCAAGGTTGTGGCGGTCGCCGGGTACTCGATCGAAACCCCAAGGCTGCTACTCAATTCGACCAGCGCCCGGTTCCCGCACGGGCTCGGAAACAACTCCGATCAGGTCGGCCGCTACGTCATGGTTCAAGGTGCGGCTCAGACCGCGGGCCGTTGGTCCGAGGAACTGCGGATGTACAAGGCGCCGCCGCCGCAGGTGACCAGCGAACAGTTCTACGAGACCGACTCCGCTCGGGGATTCGCCCGCGGATTCTCCATCCAGACCGTGTCGCCGCTGCCGATCGGCTGGTCGGAGCACGTGCTCGCCGACGGGCACTGGGGAAGGGCGATGCGCGAGTACATGCGCGACTACAACCACTGGAGCACGATCGGCGTACTCAATGAACTGCTGCCCCTGCCCGACAACAGGATCACCCTCGCCGACGAAGTCGATGGCTATGGGATCCCGGTGGCCCGAATGGACTACACGCGCTGCGAGAACGACAAGGCGAACATGGCCTACTCGACCCGGGTGATCACCGAGATCCTGCACGCGGCGGGCGCCCAGGACGTATTGACCATCCAGCGCTACGCCCATCTGATCGGTGGCGCTCGGATGGGTACCGCGCCGGAGAACTCCGTCGTCGACGCAGACCACCGGGTGTGGGGTGTGCCGAACCTGTTCATCTCCGACGGCTCGGTCTGCCCAACTCAGGGGTCGGCCAACCCGGCGCTGACCATCATGGCGCTGGCTTCGCGGCTCGCCGAGCGCCTTGCCGGTAAGCGCATCTCGCAGAAGGGAGTCCAGCCATGACACAGACCGTCGTCGTCACCGGAGCCAGCGCCGGGATCGGCCGGGCCGTTGCACAGCTGTACGGCAAACGCGGCGCCAATGTCGCCCTGCTCGCGCGCGGTGAGGCAGGCCTGCGCGGCGCGGCGCGTGATGTCGAAGAGGCCGGGGGCACCGCGCTGCCCATTCCCACCGACGTCGCCGACCCCGACGCGGTGGCGGCCGCCGCCGATCGTGTCGAGGCCGAGTTCGGGCCGATCGACACCTGGATCAACGTCGCCTTCGCATCGGTTTTCGCGCCGTTCACCGAGATCGGGCCCGCGGAGTTCAAACGTGTGACCGAGGTCTGCTATCTCGGCTTCGTCTACGGCACCATGGCGGCGTTGGCCCGGATGAAGCCGCGTGACCACGGCACTGTTGTACAGGTGGGCTCGGCCCTGGGGGAGCGCTCGATCCCGTTGCAGTCGGCCTACTGCGGCGCCAAGCACGCCGTCAACGGCTTCACCGAATCGGTGCGTTGCGAGCTGCTGCATGACGGTTCGAAGGTGAACATCACCCTCGTTCAGATGCCGGCGGTCAATACCCCACAGTTCTCCTGGGTGCTGTCCCGGCTTCCCCGCCACCCGCAGCCGGTGCCGCCGATCTACCAGCCGCAGCTGGTGGCCAAAGCGGTGCTGCGGGCCGCCGACCATCCCCGGCGCAAGCAGTACTGGGTGGGCGAAAGCACCGTAGCCACCTTGCTGGCTCAGCGATTCGCCGCGCCATTGCTCGATCGCTATTTGGCCCGCACCGGATACGACTCGCAGCAGACCGGCGAGCGCGTCGACGGCGACAAGCCATACAACCTCTGGGAACCGCTCGACGAACGGCCGGGCACCGACCACGGTGCACGCGGGGCGTTCGACGACTCCTCGCACGCGCACAGCCCGCAGATCTGGGCGGCCCGTCACGCCGCCGGCATGGTGGCCGGGGCCGCCACCGCGCTGGGGGTGGCCGGGGCTGGGGTACTGGCCGCACGTCGGCCGCGTTGAGCCCGACGAAGAGACGAAGACGAGGAAAGGAAGCCGGCAATGGCTGGAAAGAAAGGCCAGAAGGCCGAGGCAGACGTCGAACCCGACGCCCACCAGGCGTGGTCGCGTGCCGGCAAGGGTGAAGACGGCAGCTATGTGGGGCGGACAAGTCCCGATGATGCCTTCGATGCCGGCGAAACCGGCGCCGAAGCCAGAAGCGACGACACGTAGAGGTTTGACCCGAAGGTGCAATGGCTAACCTGCGCCCATTATGGCTTCGAATACCGCAGGAATCGTAGTCGGCGTCGACGGGTCGCCGGCGTCGCAGGACGCTGTGCGCTGGGGCGCCCAGGAAGCTGAACGCCGCGCACTACCACTGACTCTGGTCCATGCGGCGTCAACCCGGCTGTCACCTCTGATGGCCCGCTGGATGGTGTTCGGTCAACATGAACTGCCGCACCGTCGTGTGCAACGGATCGTCGATGACGCCGTCGGAGTCGCGACCGACAGCGCCTCAGACGGCGCGCCCGCGCA
Source organism: Mycobacterium sp. SMC-15 (assembly GCF_045310925.1). Classification (NCBI taxonomy): domain Bacteria; kingdom Bacillati; phylum Actinomycetota; class Actinomycetes; order Mycobacteriales; family Mycobacteriaceae; genus Mycobacterium; species Mycobacterium sp. SMC-15. Next base: position 150,290 of record NZ_JBJIAJ010000006.1, read on the forward strand.
GCTGAACACCAAGGTGGAGTTCGCGGACCCGGTTGACGCGCTCGAAGAATTGTCGCGACAAGCCGATCTGGTCGTCGTCGGATCGAGCAGCCGGCGACGGTTGCGGCATCTGTTCTTCGGCTCGGTCGGCTCGGCGCTGTCGCCGCGCTGTCACTGCCCACTGGCCGTTTTGCACGATGACGACCTAGCGGCGCCCTCGGACGCTGCGGTACAGGCCGACCCGACGGGTTGGTGACCGGCACCGCTCAGGCCGGGGCTGCCGGCAGCGGGTGGCACACCGAGATGAATTGGGCATGGCCGGTGTCCAATTGACGGAATCATTCGGCGCACACACTTGTCGGGTTTGCCCGATCGGCGTGCCGACGAATCGTGGCCTCTTTCGAAATGGTTGCTGAGCCGTTTCAGGGGGTAACCAACCCCGATCACAGTCGCTGATTGGAGGTCTCATGCCCAAGACGACGAAGAGCGGCACCGCCAAACGCGGCGAGTTGCCCAGCACGCTGCAGCGCTCCGGCGCCAAGGCGCAACGCACCTTCGCCAAAGCGCACGATGCTGCCGCCAAGGAATACGGCAGCGAGCAGCGGGCGCACCGGGTCGCTTATGCGGCGCTCAAGCACAGTTTCGAGAAGGTCGGGGACCATTGGGAGCCCAAAAAGAAGCGCGGCCCGTCGGATAAGCGCGCGGCTGGCGGAGGTCCGAACAACTCCGGACCCTCCGCGGAGGGCGTCGATGCCAACGCCAGCAAGCAGCATCTGCTGGATGTCGCCCGCCGACTGGACATTCACGGACGATCGACGATGCGGAAATCCGAACTGGTCACGGCGATCAAGAAGCACAATCGCCGTGTCCGCGGTAAATAGCCGGCTCACGGGAGCTCTCGCCGAAACACTGTTGTGGTGGCTGGCCACCGGCGCGGTGTGGGTGGTGACGCTGACTGGGCGGTCCACCCCCGAGATGCTTGCCGGGGCACTGTGCACGCTGCCGTGTGCCGCGGTTGCCCGTGCGGCGCGGCGGGCCAACGGCGGTGAGTGGCGCTTTCGGCTGGTATGGCTGCGCTGGGCGGCGGTGGTCGCCGGTGAGTTGCTGACGCAACCCGCCAAGGTGTGGGCTTACCTCCTGATTCCGTCACGGCGTGCCCAATCGGCGGTCGACTCGGTGACGTTGCCCCGGGAGCCGGCAGCGGTGGCTGCCGCCCGCAGTACCGCCGCAACCATGGCGTTGGCCACCACCCCCGGCACCGTGGTGCTCGACGCGGCCGGGCACGCGGTGCGGGTACACCGGGTCGGGCAACGTCCCGGCAGGTTGGAGAAGGCGGTGCGGCGGTGAGCCCGGGAGAGGCGGCTGCGCTGGCGCTGCAGGCCGGGGTGTTCGCGCCGGGAATGTGGATGGCGTCACGCGGTTCGCCCCGGCGGCGCTTGGTCGGCCTGGAATTCGCCGGTGTCGGCGCCGTATCCACCTTGATGGTGCTGGCCGTCTCGTGGCACCAGGACTGGACCCTGATCGTTCCACTGGTGTTGGTGCTGATCACGCTTCCCGGAACCCTGGTTTACACCCGGCTGCTGACGAGCAAGCCATGATCGCCTGGCTGTTGATCTTCGGTGGCGTATCAGTCATGGCGTGCAGCGCGGTTGGGGCCGCGGCGGTCGGAGGTGTGTTGGACCGGCTGCACCTGCTGAGCGTGACCACGTCCGTCGGCTTCCCGCTGATGGCGCTGGGCCTGATAGTGCAACGCGGCATCTCCGAAGCGTCGGCGATGGTTGTGCTCATCGCCGCGCTGGTGTTGTTGTCCGCGCCGGTGATGTCGGCGGCCACCGCTCGGCTGACCGCCCACGAAGCCGGTGTGGTGGAAGCCGATTCGCCGCCATGACCGCACTGATCCTGGTCTCGCTCACAACGGTCGGTATCACCGGAGCCATCGTCGCGCTGACCGGCGACCCACAGCGCCAGGCGATCATGCTGTCGGTTTTCGGCCTGGCGCTGACGGTGTTGTTCGTGCTCCTGCAGGCGCCCGACGTGGCGTTGTCCCAGTTGCTGATCGGCGGGGTGGTCGTGCCCTTGATGGTGATGCTGACCGTCCGGACGGTGCAGCGTCAACACCGGGAGATCGGCCGGTGAGCCGCGGCGTGCGCGCGGCGCTGTTCCTCGCCGGCGCGGCCGGACTTGGCGTGCTGCTGTGGCTGGGATTCGCCGGGCTTCCCGCGTTCGGTCAGGCGCATCACCCGTATCGGGATCTGGCGGTGCGGGCCGCGTTCTCGCACGCCACCGCCAACGTGGTGGCGTCGGTGAATTTCGACCAGCGCGCCCTGGACACGCTTGTCGAGGAGACCATCCTGGTCGCCTCGGTGACCGGGGTGATGGCCCTGCTGCGGCCTGCTGTCGAGGAGCGTGAATATCACAACCGCGGTCGCCGAACGGCCCTGGACGCCACCCAGTTCGTCGGATATCTACTGTTTCCGGTGACCCTGGCGGTGGGAGTCGATGTGGTGGTGCACGGACATCTGACCCCCGGTGGGGGTTTCCAGGGTGGGGTACTGCTGGCCGCCGGTCTGCACCTGCTCTACGTCACCGGAAGCTTCCGGGCGCTGGATCGATTGCGTCCGGTCAACGTCTTCGACGTGGGCGAGGCGCTGGGCGCAGCGGCATTCGTCGCCATCGGCCTCGTCGCCTTGATCACCGGCGGAGCGTTCCTACTCAACACGTTGCCGACCGGCACTCGGGGCCAGTTGCTGTCGGCAGGGACGGTACCGCTGCTCAATGCGGCGGTCGGTATCGCGGTGGCATGCGGCATAACCGTGTTGCTCGCACAGTTCCTGGCTCAGGAGATCACTGTCGCGCCGCGACGGGAGAAATCGTGAGCGGCTACCTCTATGGCGTGGCGGGTTGGCTGGTATTGGTCGGATCGTTCGGAATCGTACGTAGCCGCAACCTGATTCACGCAGTGGTGTGCCTGTCGGTGGCGCAGGCGGGCACCTACCTGTTGCTGTTGACCGTCGGCTACCAGCGTGGCGCGGCGCCACCGATCTTTGTCGATTCTCCCGGCCCGACTGCTGTGGTCGACCCCGTGGTGCAGGCGATGACTCTTACCGACATCGTCATTCAGGCCACCGTCACCGCATTGCTTCTGGCGTTGGCCATCCAAGTCCACAAGCGCCACCACACCCTGGACCCGGATCAGCTCTCGGCACTGCGAGGCTGAATCGCCGTGCCGGCCAGCACCTCCGCTCTGTTGCCGACGCTGGTCGCGGTGCCGATCCTCATGGCATGCCTGCTGTTGGCGCTGAGCGGGCGGGTCTCTCGGCCGGTGGCCAATGCGGTGGTGCTGGCCGTATCGGCGGCCTGCACCGCGGGCAGCGGCTGTGTGCTGGCTGCGGCGTCGAGCCACACGGTGGTGGCCTGGATCGGTGACTGGCGCCCGCAGTCCGGCTTGGCGGTCGGTATTGCCCTGGCCGCGGATCCACTCTCGGCGGGATTGGCGGTGCTGGTCGGCTCCCTGACCGTGTGCGCGGCGTTGTACAGCCGCCGCGGCCTCGATGAGGCTGGCACGCGCTTCGACGTGCTGCTGTTGATCTTCCTGGCGGCGATGAACGGCTTCGTGTTGGCCGCCGACCTGTTCAACCTGTTCGTGTTCTTCGAGCTGATGGGTGCGGTCGGTTACGCGTTGACCGGCATCAAGATCGAGGATCGCTCGGCGATCCAGGGGGCGCTCAACTTCGGGATCATTCAGTCGCTCAGTGCGTGCGTGACCCTGATCGGCATCACCATGCTCTATGGGCGCGTCGGCCAGTTGGGCATGGCCCAGCTCGGGGCGGCCCTACGGGGCGGCCCGCCTGACGCCCTGGTGGTGGCCGCCTTTGTATTGGTGTCGGCGGCACTTCTGGTCAAGGCCGCCATTGTCCCGCTGCACTTCTGGCTGGCCGACGCGCATGCGGTCGCGCCGGCCGGTGTGTGCGTCTTGTTCTCCGGAGTCATGGTGGAGCTGGGTCTCTATGGGCTGTGGCGGGTGTATTGGGAGGTGTTCGCGGGTGTGCTGCCCCCGCAGGTAGTCAGCCGAGTCTTCGTGCTGGCAGGAGTGCTGACCGCGGCGGTCGGCGCGGTGATGTGCCTGTTGCAGCGCCACCTCAAGCGGCTGCTGGCCTACTCCACCGTCGGTCACATGGGGTTGGCGCTGGTGGCCACCGCGACACTGACCGCTCACGGGGTAGCCGGCGCAGCGGTCTACCTGATCGGCCACGCCGGGGCGAAGTCGGCACTGTTCCTGATCGTGGGGATTCTGCTGGACCGCCACCACAGCGTCGACGAATGGGAGTTGGCGGGACGCGGCCGGGGCCAGCGGATGCTGGCCGCCTGCTTTGGCATCGCGGCCGTCGCCCTGGCCGGCCTTCCGCCGTTCGGGACCGCGCTCGGCAAGTCCCTGTGCGAGGAGGCGATCGGCAGCGGGTGGGGAGCGGCGCTGTTCTTAGCTGTTTCAGCACTCACCGGTGGTGCCGTGCTGCGGGCCGGCATCCGTTGTTTCACCGGTGTCGGCGGACGAACCGAGCCGTCCGACGACGTGGCCTCCGGGCGCCGGACCCGAGGCGACGAGGAACCCGACACCTGGCTGCGGCGAACACCGGCCAGCATGTACCTGGCGATCGGGATGCTGCTGGCCGGTTGCCTGGCCGCCGGCCTACTGCCCGGGGTCGCGCGCGGGGCGCAGAGCGCCGCAGCACGTTTCGTCGAAGTCGGCGCAGCGTCCGCCGCAACTGTGCCGGGCTGGACGGTGGCCGGGGCCGCCATGAGTGCCGGCGGCGCCCTGACGGCGGCATTGGTGGCGGCCGCCGGACTGGTCCGCTGGAATCCGGTGGCACATCGGATGGCCACCGCTGCCGCCGCGCCACTGCTCAGCACACTGCGTGCCGTGCATTCGGGGCACATCGGGGACTACGTCGCGTGGATGTTCGCGGCGCTGGCCGTACTGGCTGCCGCTATCGGATTACCGCTGACTTGATACACGGCGTAGGGCGCGCGGATCAGCGGCCGAGCCACATTGCGTACCGCGACGCCACCGGCGGTGCGGCCCTGTTCGGTTCCGGCGTGGGCGTGGCCGTGCACAGCCAGGTCGGCTCCGGCGTCGTCGATAGCCTCGGCCAGCAGGCACGAGCCCAGAAACGGATAGATCTCCGGCGGTTCGCCGTACAGCGTGTCGGCGACGGGGGAGTAGTGCAGCAGCGCGATCCGATAGTCCGTGCGCAGCGCGCGCAGGCCATCACGCAGCTGGTCGGATGCCGTTTGAGTGGCGCCGACGAAAGCCTTCATCTCCGGTTCGCCGAAGGCCGTCGCGCATCTGCCGGCGAAGCCGCCGCCGAATCCCTTCACGCCGGCGACGCCGACCCGCTGCTGTCGCACGTCGACGGTGTGGGTCTCGCCTTCCAGCACGGCGATCCCGGCATTGCGCAGTGCCGCGGTGATCTCGTGCTGCTGATTCTGGTGGTAGTCGTGGTTGCCGAGCACGCACACCACCGGTACCGGGCAGTCGCTGAGCTCATCGGCGACCACCTGGCCCTCGGCGGCGGTCCCGTGCCGGGTCAGGTCGCCGGCGACCACCAGCATGTCGGCGCGGGCATCGATATCGTGCCAGCGCATCGTGCCGCGCGAATCCTCGCCCAGATGAATGTCACCGACGGCCGCAACCCGAATCACCCGGTCACCTGCTCTGCGGGTTCGAACAGTTGCACCACTTCGATCTCGTTGATCACGGTGCGCGGAGCGACGATGCGCCGCACAGCCGATTCGATCCTCGCTCGGCGTTGCGGGCCGTTGACCGACCCGGTGAGACACACCGACTCGTCGTCGATCTCGATCCCGATCCCCAGCTCTGAAATCTCGGGGTCTTCGGCGAGCCTGCGGCGTATGACGGCGACCAGATGGGCGGGCGGCTGCGGCTGCTCGGTGTGGTCGTCGTCGACGATGGACAGCCCACACAGCAAGTGCCAGAAGGCCTCGGCGAACGGGGAATTTCGCAGCCGGCGGCGCACCTGTGGCCACTCCACCTGCTCGCGCAGAATCCGCGCGACGATGAGCAGCTCGGCGAAATCACAACGGTGACAATCCAGCACCGCAAGCTTCTGCACCATCAGATCGGTAGCGGTGATGACCCGCGTGATCACCGAACCGACTTGGATCGGCGGAGCGCTGGAGATGGTGTCGGCGCTGATCGGGATCTCGCCGAGGTGATGGATCAGGTCCACTAGCACGTCACCGTCGAAGACCTTGAGCAGCCAGTCTTCCGGCGGCTGGACACGTGACATGCCGGCCTCGGCGAGCACTATCGCCGCCCGCTCGGCTTCGGACGGCTCGACCAGCAGGTCGATGTCGTGGTGGGAGTGCGGACCGCCGCGGGCATATACCGCCGCGCCGCCGGCCAGGGCGAAGGGCACGTCGGCGCGATGCAGTGCGCCGACTGTCCGGGTCAGGGTGGCCAGGAAAGCGGATTCATCCATGGGCGCCCCGCCCCTTGGCCAGGCCGGCGATCGGCGTTTGATCCAGGTGCCCCAGCAGATCCTCGGCGTTGTCGAAAACTACCGTCGCACCGGCCGTTTCCAATTCGGCGCGCGAGACGCCGCCGCTGAGCAGTCCGATACAGGGCAGCCCGGCCCGCACGCACGCCTGGGCATCCCAGACCGCGTCACCCACGAAGACGGCGCGCTCCGCCGTTGCTCCGACCCGGTCCAGCGCAATGGAGATGATGTCCGGATTCGGCTTCGCGACGTCGACATCGGCCGAAGAGGTGACCGCCGCGACCAGGTCGTCGCAACCGAGCACCTTGCGCAGAACCGCCAACTCGTTCTCGGGTGCCGAGGTGGCCAGCACCACCGGAAGATCAAGAGCGACTACGTGTTCCAACAGCTTGCGGGCGCCCGGTAGCGGCGACAGCAAGTCCGATGACTGCAGATAGTACTGCGAGTGCAGGTCCTCCAGGCGCCGGCGGACATCGTCGGGTGCGTCGTCGGACAGCAGGCGCACCAACTCCGATCCGTCCATTCCGATGGCGCGGTGGATGCGCCACGACTCCACCTCGTGGTCTAGCTCGGCGAACGCACGCCGCCAGGCGTGCACGTGCAGGTAGTTCGAATCGACCAGGGTGCCGTCGACGTCGAACAACACAGCCGATTGGGCGCTCACGCTCTTCCCCTCCCGTTCGCGAATGGTTCTGGCCGTTTGCGGATGACCTGGCTGGGATACCCACCCAGGGACTTCCCAAATACCGACGAGAGGAAAAGCGGTGGCTACCGAGGACCGTGACGGCAAGCAGCGACAACTCGACGATTACCGGGTCGACCGGCAGTCCGGATACCTCACGACGCAGCAGGGCGTGCGCGTCGACCACACCGACGACGCACTGACTGTCGGTGAGCGTGGGCCCACCCTGCTGGAGGACTTCCACGCCCGGGAGAAGATCACCCACTTCGATCACGAGCGGATTCCCGAACGCGTGGTGCATGCCCGCGGGGCGGGCGCCTACGGCTACTTCGAGCCCTATGACGACTCGCTTGCGCAGTACACCGCGGCACGCTTTCTGACCACGCCGGGCACCAGGACGCCGGTGTTCGTGCGGTTCTCCACCGTGGCCGGCTCGCGCGGTTCGGCCGACACCGTGCGTGACGTGCGCGGATTCGCCACCAAGTTCTACACCGATCAGGGCAACTACGATCTGGTGGGCAACAACTTTCCGGTGTTCTTCATCCAGGACGGCATCAAGTTCCCGGACTTCGTGCATGCGGTGAAACCCGAGCCGGACAACGAGATTCCGCAGGCACAGTCGGCTCACGACACGCTGTGGGACTTCGTGTCACTGCAGCCGGAGACCCTGCACGCCATTATGTGGCTGATGTCGGATCGCGCCCTGCCGCGCAGCTACCGGATGATGCAGGGCTTCGGCGTGCACACATTCCGCTTCGTGAATGCAAGCGGCGAGGGAACGTTCGTGAAGTTCCACTGGAAGCCGAAGCTGGGCGTGCACTCGCTGATCTGGGACGAATGCCAGAAGATCGCCGGCAAGGACCCCGACTTCAACCGGCGCGATCTGTGGGACGCCATCGAGGCCGGCCAATTCCCGGAATGGGAACTCGGTGTCCAGCTGGTGGCAGAAGACGACGAGTTCGCATTCGATTTCGACCTGCTGGACGCCACCAAAATCATTCCCGAAGAACAGGTTCCGGTGCGCCCGGTCGGCAAGATGGTGCTCAATCGCAACCCGGAGAACTTCTTCGCCGAAACCGAGCAGGTGGCGTTCTGCACGGCCAACGTCGTGCCCGGAATCGACTTCACCAACGACCCGTTGCTGCAGTTCCGCAACTTCTCCTACCTGGACACGCAATTGATCCGGCTCGGCGGCCCGAACTTTGCTCAGCTGCCGATCAATCGGCCGGTGGCCCAGGTGCGCAATAACCAGCACGACGGTTACGGCCAACACGCGATTCCGCAGGGCAAGTCCAGCTACTACAAGAACTCGTTGGGTGGTGGCTGCCCAGCCTTGGCTGACGAGGGCGTGTTCCGGCACTACACCGAGAAGCTGGACGGGGCCAAGATCCGCAAGCGCGCCGCCAGTTTCGAGAACCACTACAGCCAGGCGCGGATGTTCTATCGAAGCATGTCCGCCCCCGAGGCGAAGCACATCGTCGCCGCTTACGCCTTTGAACTGGGGAAATGCGAACACGTTGAGATCCGGCAGCGCGCCGTCGAACAGCTCAACCGCATCGACCACGACCTGGCGCGCCACGTGGCCGAGAAACTGGGGCTGGCCACACCCGACGAGCAGCCCGTCGAGGAGGTGGTGCGCTCACCTGCGCTCTCGCAGCTGACCGATGCCGGTACCCCCGCGGGTGAGGAGGCGCCCGGCATCGAAAGCCGCAAGATCGCGGTGCTGGCCGCCGACGGCGTGGACGTGGTGGGCGTCGAACGGTTCGTCGGGGCGATGCGGGAACGCGGGGCGATCGCCGAAGTGCTGGCGCCGGTCGCCGGCGGCGAACTCGCCGGTGGCTCCGGTGGCCGGCTGAGTGTGGACCGGGCCTTCACGACGATGGCATCGGTGCTCTACGACGCGGTGGTGGTGCCGTGTGGGCCAGACGCCGTGGAGGCGCTGTCCGGCGACGGATATGCGGTGCACTTCGTGACGGAGGCCTACAAACACCTCAAGGTGATCGGGGCATTCGGGGCGGGGGTGGAGCTGCTGCCCAAGGCCGGCATCTCCGAGCAGCCGGCCGAGGACACCACGGTGGTCGCCACGGCCGGGGTAGTGACCACCACGGCCGCGGCGAAGGACCTGAACGACGAGTTCTTCGACGCGTTCGCCGCGGCACTCGCCGAACACCGCGTCTGGAGCCGCTCGGCCGACGCGGTTCCTGCCTAGATCGCTAGATCAAGGAACCAGGCGAAGCGGCCGCCCGGACCGCTGCACTTCGCTCAACGCGTCCGTCAGGGACTCCACCAGCGGAAGTCGCGAGTGTGGGTCGCAGATCCGCAGCAAGGTGCACAGTGCGGGACTCGGGACCACCTTCAAGTTGGTCTGCGTGCTGGAACATTGCGCGCTGATCGACCGAAGGGCTGAAAACCCGTTGGTTCCAATGAATGTCAGTTCAGACAGATCCACTACCAGCCATTCGCAGCATTCGGCGCAGCGCTTGGCGTAGTCGGCGAATGGGCTGGCATTCGCCGCGTCGATCTCGCCGTTCACGGCGACGACGGCTCCGGTGCGACCCCAATGGACCGTGAATTTGGCGGTATGATTCCGCCAAACTTGGGTGGCTTCCGTTGCGGGAGTGGCGAATGCGTTCTGAGTAACCTTGCTGATCGTCATGCTGTGGCTCCATCAGTCGACGAATCGTGCTGTTGGATCACGTCAACGTAATCACTTCCGGGGCTGCGCTTACGCGGTGACGTTTCACTGCGGCTGTGAACTCAACCGGAGGAATCAGACGTTACCCAGAACCGATCCGATTGGCAAAGAGGTGCCCGACAATTTCGGGAAAATCCCAGTGAAACCTTAATTTTCACGTTGTGAGCAGGGACGAACGTCCCGCTGACCAGGCCGACGTCATGAGGTCGGCGAGCCGACTTTCCACAGCGGCGAGAGCTCGGATACCGAATACGACATCCGTCTCCAAATGCGGATTGCCTTCCAACAGGTCGCCGATCACGTCATTGCGGACCACCTGTTCGTGGACCGCATCGGCCTCGACGTGCTCGGCGTAGAACGCCACGCACGGCTGCGGCGCACCCATCCGCCGCAGCGCCGCGACCAGCCGGCTCGAGCCCGGAGGTGAGGTGATCTCGGTCGCCGCGAAGTGCCCGGCGGCCGCACCCCGCCAGCGGCGATGCAACCCGAACAGCGACATCAGGTTCACCACCGCCAGCGACTCGGCGGGAACAACATCGAGGTAGGCGAGGTAACCGGCATCCAGCCCGGCAGCGGTGAGCAGGTCGGCGAAGAGCTGCTGGTGTACCCGCGCACCCCGCCCGGCGCCGAACTCGTCGAACTCGATCGCGACGAACGACGCCTTGGCCTGGCCGGTCAGGCGGGGGATGATCCAAGCGTGCGGATCGCCCTCCTTGAGGTGGTAGAGCGACCGGTGGACGAAGTACTCGCGTGCCTGCTCCCAGGTGCCCTGATCACGCAGATACCACGAGGGCCCGCTGCCCTGCATGGGCTCGGTTGCCGCGGCATCCATTTCGGCATTGGCCGTCGCGTGGGGCGGTATCACCCCGACGTCTCGGCGGACGGCATCGAGAAACGCGTGTTCGAGCTGGGCACGCAGGTCCAACAGGGTGGCGTCCCACTCCCAGCCCGGGTCCACCCCGGCGAACCCGCGGTAATGCAGCTCGTAGCAGACGTAGAGCGCCAAGTGAAGGTCGCGGCCGTAGGGGTCGGCATCGGTGCTCGGGGAGATGAACTTCTGGACTGTGCCGGCGGGCCGGCGCAAGAGGTCGCACACCGCCGCAGACAACGGCCCGCACGTGGCGGGTAGGCGGCGTTCGGTGTGGATCGTTGCGGTGGACACGCTTGCGGATACCCGCCACCTGGACTGCGCCAAACGGGCCCCCGTTTCGGTGGTCGGCCGTTGGGTATTCGGGCAGCATGACACGCTTCGGCTACACCCTGATGACCGAACAGAGCGGGCCCGCGGAGCTGGTCGGCTACGCCGCCGCCGCCGAGGAACGCGGTTTCGACTTCGCGGTGTGCAGCGATCATTTCTCTCCGTGGCTGGCGTCGCAGGGCCACGCCCCCAACGCGTGGGCGCTGCTGGGCGCGGTCGCGCAGGCCACACAAGACATAGGCCTGTACAGCTACGTGACCTGTCCGACGATGCGCTATCACCCGGCGATCGTGGCCCAGCAGGCTGCCACCGTGCAGATCTTGGCCGAGGGCCGGTTCACCCTGGGTCTGGGCAGCGGGGAGAACCTCAACGAGCACATCGTGACGGGAGCGGGGTGGCCGAACGTAGCGCGCAGGCAGGCCATGCTCGCCGAAGCCATCAAGATCATCCGCGAGCTGCTGATGGGGGAGACCGTCGACCACCACGGCGACTATTTCCAAGTCGACCAGGCGCGGCTGTGGGACCTGCCGGACATCCCGGTCGCGTTGGCCGTGGCCATGTCGGGGCCCAAAGGTGTCGACCGATTCGCCGCAGCGGCCGATCACCTGATCGCAGTGCAGCCCGACCGTGATCTGGTCCACTCCTGGCACGCCGCACGACAGACGGCCGGATTGGCGGGCGGGCGAATCATCGGGCAGCTACCGGTGTGCTGGGATCTCGACCGGGATCAGGCAATACAGCGCGCCCACCGGCAGTTCCGCTGGTTCGGCGGCGGCTGGTCGGTCAATTCCGAGCTGCCGACACCGGCGGCGTTCGCGGCCGCGACCCGCTACGTGCAGCCGCGCGACGTCGCCGGGGCCATACCCTGCGGGCCGGAACTGGATCCCATTGTCGACGCCGTCGGCGCCTACCGGGACGCCGGTTTCACCGACATCGCGCTGATCCAGATCGGCGGGGAGGCCCAGGAGGCCTTCCTCAAGGAGGCCGCAGAGCCGCTGCTGGCGGCACTGCGCGACGCACCTTAAAGGCCACTGCGAGCGCGGCGGAGCCGGGCGTAGCAGGTGGCCGCCATCAGCGCAGCGGGTTTCGGGTGCAAGCGCCGAGGGTACAAGGGGCCTCATGAGCGACATCAGCGACACCGATGAGGGAATCGATCAGAGGCGTACGACCCAGCCGCGGGCCGGACTGGTGTTCAAGGACCGCCGGGAGTTGCCGGGATTGGCCATGCTGCTGATGGCGGCGCTGGCATTGGTGGGCTTCATGAGCGCCGCCGCCCAGCACGATGCCGGGTGGACGCTGGGCTTCGGGATCGCGGTCCTAGCGTTGGCGATCGGCGGTTTGGCCTGGGTCTTCATCGGGCGAAACCGCACCACCCACGCCGGTCATCACCGGCGTCAGACCTAACGCGCCCGCAGCGAACCGGGACACCGCCTGTGCCCCGGTCATCGCGGCCTGCGCATGACTTGGCCGGTGCCGGCTGGCGATCTCACCCGAGGTGGGATTCAGCGTCACCTCGGCCAACAGTTCCCCCGTCGTCGGCTCGCAGACCGCCCACAGGTAGCGCGAGTCGTCGGCCCAGCCTGATTCCGCCTTCGCGACGTAATCCGGATCCGTCTCACCGAGTTCGGCTAGGGGCACACGGTCGTCTATACGATCGTCGGCCCGTGGTATCCGCAGATACCACGGGCCGGCGTTGATCTCGACAGGCTCGATGTCGGTTACTTGATCTCGCAGAGCACGGTGCCCTGCGTGATGGCCGATCCGGCCTCCGCCGACAGGCCGGTGATGACACCGTCCTTGTGCGCGGTGACCGGGTTCTCCATCTTCATGGCCTCCAGGACGACGACCAGGTCACCGGCGGCGACCTCCTGGCCCTCCTCGACGGCCACCTTCACCACGGTGCCCTGCATCGGTGCGGTCACTGCGTCACCGGACGCTGCCGCGCCGCCGTGCGCGCCACGCTTGCGGGCCTTGGGCTTCTTCCGGATGGCTCCAGCGGCGCCGCCGGCTCCGCCGCCGCCCAGCGCCAGGTCACCCGGCAGCGACACCTCCAGGCGACGGCCGCCGACCTCGACGACCACCTTCTGCCGCGGCTGCACGTCCTCGTCGTCGAGGGGCTCACCGCCGGTGAAGGGCTCGATGTTGTTCTCGAACTCGGTCTCGATCCAGCGGGTGTGAACCGTGAAGCCGTTCTCGTCGCCGACGAACGCCGGGTCGCGGACCACCACACGGTCGAACGGGATGACCGTGGCCAGACCCTCGACGTGGAACTCGTCCAGGGCGCGCCGGGCGCGCTCCAGGGCTTCGGTGCGGGTCGCGCCGGTGACGATCAGCTTGGCCAGCATCGAGTCGAACTGTCCGCCGATCACCGAACCGGTCTCCACGCCGGAGTCCATCCGGATGCCCGGGCCGGTCGGCGGGTCGAAGCGGGTGACCGGGCCGGGGGCGGGCAGGAAGCCGCGACCGGCGTCCTCGCCGTTGATGCGGAACTCGATCGAGTGGCCGCGCGGCTCGGGGTCCTCGGTGAGGTCGAGCGTCTCGCCGTTGGCGATCCGGAACTGCTCACGCACCAGGTCGATGCCCGAGGTCTCCTCGGTGACCGGGTGTTCCACCTGCAGTCGGGTGTTGACCTCCAGGAAGCTGATCAAGCCGTCCTGGCCGACCAGGTACTCCACGGTCCCGGCGCCGTAGTAGCCGGCCTCCTTGCAGATCCGCTTGGCGGACTCGTGGATCTCCTTGCGCTGTGCGTCGGTCAGGAACGGCGCGGGGGCCTCCTCGACCAGCTTCTGGAAGCGGCGCTGCAGCGAGCAGTCGCGGGTTCCCGCGACGACGACATTGCCGTGCTGGTCGGCGATGACCTGGGCCTCGACGTGGCGCGGCTTGTCCAGGTAGCGCTCCACGAAGCACTCGCCGCGACCGAAGGCCGCAATCGCCTCACGGGTGGCCGACTCGAACAGCTCGGGAATCTCCTCGAGGGTGCGCGCCACCTTCATGCCGCGACCGCCGCCACCGAACGCGGCCTTGATCGCCACCGGCACGCCGAACTCCTTGGCGAAGGCCACCACCTCGTCGGCATCCTTGACCGGGTCCGGGGTGCCGGGAACCAGCGGAGCCTTGGCGCGGGCGGCGATGTGGCGTGCGGTGACCTTGTCGCCGAGGTCGCGAATCGACTGCGGGCTCGGCCCGATCCAGATCAGCCCGGCGTCGATGACGGCCTGAGCGAAGTCGGCGTTCTCCGAGAGGAAGCCGTAGCCGGGGTGGATGGCGTTGGCGCCGGACTGGGCCGCGGCGTCGAGGATCTTCTCGAACACCAGGTACGACTCGGCCGAGGTCTGCCCACCCAGGGCGAACGCCTCATCGGCAAGCCGGACGTGGGGTGCGTCGGCATCGGGTTCGGCGTACACGGCCACGCTGGCCAATCCGGCGTCGCGCGCGGCGCGGATCACCCGGACTGCGATCTCCCCGCGGTTGGCGACGAGCACCTTGGAGATCTTCGAGCTGGCATGGTTCGCCACTGGCCCTCCTGATGGCATGTTTAAGAAATGTCTTTAAGAATCTAGCTTCAGGCAGTGTAAAGCGCGACCGCTGAACCTGTTCCAGTGCCCCTTATGCGGCGCGTAAATGCCGCTTGATGCGGGTCAACATGGCCGACATACCCCGCAGGCGCAACGGGCTGATCAGGGCGGCCAGCCCCAGCCGAGACGCGAAATCCTCCGGCACGCCCAGGATGACGTCGGCCGGCTGGCCGTCGAGGCCGGCGGCCCAGATCGATGCGAAGCCGCGCGTCGTCGGCGCCTCTACCGGCGCGCTGAAGTACAGCCGTACCCGCTGCGGGTCGGCGGCATCGACATGCAGGAACAACGGCGACTGGCACTCCGGTACCGGTTCCATGGCGGATTCGGTCAGTTCATCGGGCAGGTCGGGCAGTTCGTCGGCGAACTCGATCAGCAGCTTGAGCTTGTCCTGGCCTTCGACTTCGGCGAAGTCGGACACCACCTGCGCCAATCCCTCCGGCAGGCTCATCAGCTGGCTGAACCCTCCTGGGCTCCTCGCAGCTGTCCGGGTTCGGGGCCGTCGACGATCGGCACGCGCACGGTGTTGCCCCACTCGGTCCAGGAACCGTCGTAGTTGCGGACATCGGCGAGGCCGAGCAGGTGGGTCAGAACGAACCAGGTGTGGCTGGAGCGTTCCCCGATGCGGCAGTAGGCGATCGGCTTGTCGTCGGGCTTGAGGAAGGCGTAGAGCGCCTCGAGCTCCTCGCGCTTGCGGAACCGGCCGGCGTCGTCGGCCGCCTTGCTCCATGGGATCGACACCGCGGTGGGGATGTGGCCACCGCGCAGCACGCCCTCCTCCGGGTATTCCGGCATGTGGGTGCGTTCGCCGGTGTACTCCTGCGGCGAGCGGACGTCGATCAGCGGCACCTGGCCGATGTTGGCCAGCACGTCGTCCTTGTAGGCCCGAATGGGGGCGTCGTTGCGTTTGACGACGGGGTAACCGGCGGTGGTCCTCGACGGCACGTCCAGAGTGGTCTCGCGGCCCGAGGAAACCCACAGGTCGCGTCCGCCGTCGAGCAGCCGCACGTCCTCGTGGCCGAACAGGGTGAACACCCACAGCGCGTAGGCGGCCCACCAGTTGGACTTGTCGCCGTAGATCACCACGGTGTCGTCGCGGGAGATGCCCTTGCGGTTCATCAGGTCGGCGAACTGCTCACCGGTGATGTAGTCGCGGACCGGGGAATCGTTGAGATCGGTGACCCAGTCGATCTTGACCGCGGTGGGGATGTGGCCGATGTCGTAGAGCAAGACGTCCTCGTCGGACTCCACCACGACGAGGCCGGGCGTGCCCAGATTGCCCGCGAGCCAGTCGGCTGTCACCAACCGTTCCGGGTGAGCGTAGGACTGCAGGGCGGGGCTGGGGTCGGCAGGAACTGGCACGATCCCGAGCCTACCGGTCGGTAACCGCTGTGCCACTTTCTTGCCCGGAAATCTCTGCGACGTCAGGTGGGCGTGACCTGGTCAGGCGACGGGGTTGGCCGCCCACAGGGCAGCGACCGAGAGCCCGGCCGGGCGCAGCAGCCGGCGAAGCATCGGCAGGCTGATGCCGATGACGCTGGAGGGATCACCGTCGACGCCGTCGACGAACCAGCCGCCCAGGCCATCCAGAGTGAATCCGCCGGCGACCCGCAGTGGCTCGCCGCTGGCCAGGTAGGCCTCCAGGTCGTCGTCATCAGGGCGGCCGAAACGCACTGTGGTGACAGCGGTTTCGGTGAACTGATGAGTGATCTCGTTGTTGCGCAACCGGATCAGGCTGTGGCCGGTGTGGAGCTGGCCGGAATTGCCGGCCATGCCACGCCAGCGGTCGCGGGCCTCATCGACCGTCGGCGGCTTGCCGCACAGCTTGCCGTCGATGTAGAGCATCGAATCACAGCCGAACACAACGCAATCGGTACTCACCGGAGGTCGCAGAGTGGACGCGACCTGCTCAGCCTTTGCGGCAGCCAGGGCGCCGGTCACGTCATCCGGGGAAGCAGTGGCGGGCAGGCCGGCCATCACGGCGTCCTCGTCGACACCGGATACCACCACCAGCGGGTCGATCCCTGCGCCGCGCAGGACGGCCAGCCGGCCTGCGGATGCCGAGCCGAGGACCAGCCTCGTCAAAAGTTCGTCACCGTCGGGTCATCGGCGCATGTGGGTGCGTTCCCGCAGCGTGATCAGCTGCCAGCTGAACACCGGAATCCGCAGCTTGTCGACGGGGTGGCCCCACAGATTGCGGTCCCGCGCACCGGCTTCGGCACCCGCGCCGCCTGCCGTGCCGAGCACCGCGACCAACGCCGCGATCTCCGCGTCGGTGGGGTTGCCCCGCAGCACCTTGATGTGCGGTTCGGCCGTCGCAGCAGTCTCTTCGACGGCCGTGGTCGCTTCGTTCTCTTCGCTCACAAGCTCACTCCGCTCTCGTGGCTCACCGGAGCTGTACTGCTCGCGTCGATCACAGGGGAATATTTCCGTGCTTCTTGGGCAGCGGCTGGACGATCTTGCGTTCCAGCAGCCGCAGCGACGCCGCGATGTAACCGCGGGTGTGCGACGGCGGGATCACCGCGTCGACGTAGCCCCGCTCGGCGGCGACGTAGGGATTTACCAGCGTGTCCTCGTACTCCTGCTGCAGTTGGAGACGCAGCGCGTCGACGTCGTCGCCGTTCTTCGAGGCCTCGGTGAGCTGCTGGCGGTAGACGAACCCGACCGCGCCCGAGGCGCCCATCACCGCGATCTGGGCCGTCGGCCAGGCCACGTTGACGTCGGCGCCCATCTCCTTGGACCCCATCACGCAGTACGCGCCGCCGTAGGCCTTGCGGGTGATGACGGTGATCTTGGCGACGGTGGCCTCACCGTAGGCGTAGAGCAGCTTGGCGCCGCGCCGGATGATGCCGTTGTACTCCTGCTCGGTACCGGGCAGGAAGCCGGGCACGTCGACCAGCAGCACGATCGGGATGTTGAAGCAGTCGCAGGTCCGGATGAACCGGGCGGCCTTCTCCGAGGCGTTGATGTCCAGGCAGCCGGCGAACTGGGTGGGCTGGTTGGCCACAATGCCGACCGTGCGCCCCTCGATACGGCCGAAGCCGACGATGATGTTCTGCGCGTAACCGGACTGGACCTCCAGGAACTCGTCGTCGTCGAGGATCCGGGTGATGACCTCGTGCATGTCATACGGCTGGTTCGGCGAGTCCGGGATCAGCGTGTCGAGCTCGATGTCCTCGGCGGTGAGGTTGTCCTCGATGGCACCTTCGGGCGCCGGCACCGGGAAGTGCGGCGGGTCGGCGTAGTTGTTCGGGGGCAGGTAGCTCAGCAGGTCCCGGACATACTCGAACGCGTCCTGCTCGCCGGAGGCGACGTAGTGCGCGGTACCCGACTTGCCCATATGGGTGTGGGCGCCGCCCAGCTCTTCCTGCGTGACGTCCTCACCGGTGACGGTCTTGATCACGTCCGGGCCGGTGATGAACATCTGGCTGGTCTGGTCGACCATCACGATGAAATCGGTCAGGGCGGGGGAGTACACGTGACCACCGGCGGCCGCGCCCATGATCAGCGAGATCTGCGGGATCACGCCCGAGGCCCGGATGTTGTTGTGGAAGATCTTGCTGTAGAGGCCCAGCGAGACCACACCCTCCTGGATGCGGGCGCCGGCGCCGTCGTTGATCCCGATCAGTGGCCGGCCGGTCTTCATGGCCAGCTCCTGGACCTTGACGATCTTCTCGCCGTAGACCTCGCCGAGGCTGCCGCCGAACACCGTGGCGTCCTGGCTGAAGATGCAGACCTCGCGGCCGTCGATGGTGCCGTAGCCGGTCACCACACCGTCGCCGAGCGGACGCTTGTCGGCCAGGCCGAAGTTGGTGCTGCGGTGCTTGGCCAGCGCGTCGAGCTCCACGAACGAACCCTCGTCGAGCAGTGCGTAGACCCGCTCACGAGCGGTCAGCTTGCCCTTGGCATGCACCTTCTCGACCGCGGCCTCACCGACCGGGTGCAGGGTCTCCTCGGTCCGACGCTTGAGGTCGGCGAGCTTGCCCGCGGTGGTGTGGATGTCGACGACGTGCTCGGCTTGCGCCTCTACGTGGGCCTCGCCGGAGTGCTCAGTAACACTGGTCATAAGAAACGATCTTAAAGTGTGGGCGATCGGACCGCCCGACCGGACCGGTTAGGGAATGTCGTCGTCGTCTTCGTTTTCCCGCAGTAGCCGCTCGGGGTGGTGGTAGTGGTTGGTTCGGGGTTGGCCGTGGTCTCAGTGTGGCGGCGCCAGGGTTTGGGTGGTGCCGTCGTGGCGCTTGCGAGTTTTCCAGCCGCCGGTGGTGATGAGTTGGTGGTGGGGGCCGCAGCGCAGGGTCAGGTCGGTGATGTCCGTACGACCTGTTTCGGCGTAGTCGTGGTCGTGATGGACTTCGCAGTGGTAGCCGGACACCGGGCAGTTGGGGTGGGAGCAGCCGCGTTCTTTGGCGTAGAGCACGATGCGTTGGGCCGGTGAGGCCAGGCGTTTGGTGTGGAACAGGGCGAGTTCTTGGGCGCCGTGGTAGATCCGCAGGTAGTGGTGCGCATGCGACGCCATGGCGATCACATCCGACATGGGGAGCCAGGTGCCGCCGCCGGTGTGGGCTTTGCCGGTGCCGGTTTCCAGGTCGGCCAGGGTGGCCGAGACGATGATGGTGGCCGGTAAGCCGTTGTGCTGACCGAGGTTTCCCGAGGCGAGTAGGGCGCGGCCCATGGCGGTCAGGGCGTCGTGGTTGCGTTGGGCAGCGCTGCGGGTGTCGGTGTCGATCGCGGCTTGGGAAGGGGTGCCGGCGGTGCAGGGGATCTCGTCGTTGGGGTTGCACATGCCTGGGGCGGCCCATCGCGCGAGTACAGCGTCGAGGGTGGCGCGGGCTTGGGGATCGAGATGGCCCTTGATGGATGTCATCCCGTCGCGGTCTTGCGGGCCGAGCACCACACCTCGGCGTTTGGCGCGCTGGTCCTCGGTGTAGTTGCCGTCGGGATGCAGGTAGTCGGCGAGGCGTTGGGCCAGTTTGGCCAGCTCGTCGGGGCGACACCCGGTGGCCAGGCCGGACAGCTGCGCTTCGGCCTGGGATCAAGTGCCCGCGTCGACATCGGCGGGCAGATAGGTGAAAAAGGAACGGATCACCGCGATATGAGCGGCCCCGATCTTCCCCGAACGTTGGGCGGCGGCCACGCTCGGCAAAACGGGTTCCAACGGTTCGCCGGTCAGACTGCGGCGGGCACCAAGTTCGGCAGCCTCAGCGATACGCCGTCCCGCCTCACCCCGGGTCAGGTGCAACTCGTCGGCCAGCACCCAGCGAGGCTTGCCGCCCAGTTCGGTGGGGTCGGTGGCGGCCAGTGCGTTGACCATCGGATGTTCCACCGCCGGAAGCCGCCGCCGCAGCACCTCGCAGCGCCGCAACAGTGCCAGGCATTCCCGCGGAGTCAGGGCGTCGAAGTCCAGATCCAGCGCCCGATCCAGGTCAGTCGACAGGGCGTCGAAGACTGCGACGACCTCCTCGCGACTATCCGAACGCATGTGCTAACAGTAGCTGCGGGGTCCGACAAGGCGCGGAAACTCGTCCATCACCAAAATGATTGTGACACAAGTGAATGCAGTGACAAACCGGGCGAAGTCAGGCGGCTGCGGTACCGGGCTTAGTGGGCGCGGTGACTTCCTTGACGAACTCGCCGATGTAGCGGATCGCCCGCCGCGCCTCGGGCAGCACGTCGGCCGCCAAGGGGAAGTCGTGCACCTGGCCCTCCCACAGATGCAGATCGCAGCGGACCCCGGCGGCATCCAGGCGTTGCGCCATGGTCTCGGCGTCGGGCAGCAGCAGCTCGTCAGTACTTGCGTGGATGGCGATAGGGGGCAGCAACGACAGGTCGGCGTCGATCGGCGACGCCGCCCGGGCGCGGAGTAGGTATCGGGTGAACGCCAGCAGTGCCTCGCAGGGGAACATCGCACATCGGCGGGCGTTGGGGTGCTGGAGCTTGGCGGTGGGGTTTGCGTCCGTGAACGGTGAAACTGTCACTATCCCAGCAGGTTTCACCAGATTCAACTGCGCCGATGTCAGGGCGGTCATGAAAGCCAGGTATCCGCCGGCGGAATCGCCCGCGATCACGATCTGCTCCGGGTCGTAGCCATGGCGAAGCAGCCAGCGCAATCCGCTCAGGCCGTCCTCGATCGCGTCGGCGATCCGGTGCGCAGGCAACATCCGATAGTCGATGTTGAGAACGCTGGCGTCGGCAGCTCGGGACAATCGAGTCACCAGTGAGCGGTGGGTGTTGAGCCCGCAGGTCAGGAACGCGCCGCCGTGCAGATAGAGAATGGCCCGTTGCGTCGAGACGTCTGCGGCCTGAACCCGTTCGGCGACACAGCAACCCAAGCGGAAGCGCTCGGCGTGTGCGGTGTGCCGGTGCGGCACCAAGCCGGCCATGCGGTCGACCGATGCGAGCGGCCAGGCCAGATCCGGTCGGACTGCCCACGCGCGCACCAGGTTCTTCACCACGAACCGGCTGGCCAGCCCCACCGCAACTGATTGTGCGCTGTGCCGGCGGTGAATTCGCCTCGTCAATCCCCTGGTGACCACGTCGATCACCTCCTCCACCTGTCCGATTACCCGCGCGTCGGGCGTCTCAACCGGCGTGGCTGCAGCGCCGGTTGAGTAAGCTGGCGCAATGAGTCTTGTGCCACGGCCGCCGCTGGATGTGACCGCTCTGCGAGATGGGCTGGCCGGTTCGAGCGGGCCATGGCGCACCGTGGATGTCGTCGACGACACCGGTTCCACCAATGCCGATCTGTTGGCCCGCGCCGCAGCGGGGGAGGACATCGACGGCGCCGTACTGCTGGCTGAAAATCAGACGGCCGGCCGTGGGCGTCACGGTCGACACTGGAGTGCCCCGGCGCGCAGCCAGCTCGCGCTGTCGGTGGGAGTCGCCGCCGCGACGGTGCCGACATCGGGTTGGGGCTGGCTGACGCTGGCGACCGGGGTCGCAGTCGCCGATGCGATCGCCGAAGCCTCGGGCCTGCAGGTGGGCCTGAAGTGGCCCAACGACGTTATCGCCGGCGACGGCAAGCTGGCCGGCATCCTCGCCGAGGTAGCCGCCCCGAAGCAGCTGATCGTGGTGGGGCTCGGGCTCAACGTGACGATGACCGCCGAGGAGGCTCCGGATCCCGTAGCGGTCTCGTTGGCCATGCTCGGGTCCTCGGTGCTTGATCGAAATGCCCTTGCCGACAAGGTTCTTCGCCACCTCGCGGCTCGGGTCGCGGCCTGGCGCGCGGCCGGTGGGGCGGACGACGCCCTGGTGTCGGACTATCGGCGGCACAGCTGCACGCTGGGAGCCCAGGTGCGCGCCGACATCCCCGGCGACCAACGAGTGGAGGGGCTCGCCGAGGCCATCGATGACGCCGGCCGCCTGGTGATCAACACCGGGAATGGCACCGTCACGGTGTCGGCAGGCGACGTCACCCGGCTGCGCCCGAATACGGGCAGCGGTTAGGGCCGGCCGTGGGTTACCCGGAGAACGTGCTGGCCGAGGACGAACAGGTGGTGTTGCATCGCCACCCCCACGTCAAACGTCTGATCCTGCCGGTACTGGCGCTGTTTCTGGCCACCGCCCTCGCCGCGTTCGCCGCCGGGTTCGTCAACCCGCGGACTTGGGATCCGGTCGCCAAGAACGTCGTCTTCGGGGTGATCTGGGCGATCTGGCTGGTAGTGGTCGGCTGGCTCACGCTCTGGCCGTTCCTGAGTTGGCTGACGACGCATTTCGTCGTCACCGACCGGCGCGTGATGTTCCGGCACGGATTGCTGACCCGCAGGGGCATCGATATCGCTCTGGCGCGGATCAACAGTGTGGAGTTCGTCCATGGGTTCATTGACCGGATCTTGCGAACCGGGACGCTGATCATCGAGTCGGCTTCACAGGAACCGTTGGAGTTCTACGACATCCCGCGGGTGGAGCAGGTTCATACGCTTCTCTACCGGGAAGTCTTCGACGGCTCCGACCGGAAGGACTTCGGCGGCCCCGGTCAGGACGTCTTCGACAGGCCGTCCGCCGGCGGTTGATGACGGGCCGGACGCCGGAAAAGCGTCACGACGCCGGTATCGGGGCCGCCCTCCAGTGAATCCTCGATCGCCTCGGCGAGCGCGCCGGTCTCGATCGTCGCGTCCAGCACGGCGTCGGTGCTGCGAGCGAACTCATCCGGAAAGACCCAGCGGCGGAACGCCCAGAACCGGAACGCCATCTGCAGCAGGTTGCCGATGATGTAAGCCGAGACGAAGTCCGACAGGTTCTCGACGGTCAACGACACCATGGGCGCCCGCAGCCCAAGTACGTAGCTGGAGAACCACAACGGCGCCATGGACAACACCACGCCGACGCCACTGACCCCGAAGAACAGCAGCGCCTCGTGGTGACGCTCCCGGCCGCCCCGATCCTTGAAGCTCCACTCCCGGTTGAGGATGTAGGAGGCGATCACCGCGACGATCCCCGAGATGACCTTGGCCGTGACGGGCTTGGGCGACAGGATGGTCAGCTTGAGGGTGTAGAACAGCGCCGAGTCGATGAGGAATGTGGTCGCGCCGACGATGGCGAACTTGATCAGCTCATGATGGCGTTCGGCCAGCGGACGGATCACCCGCGGCAGGCGGGCGATCGTGGCGTCGGTAAAAGACACAAGTTGCCAGTGTACGGACTCGGCCCCCTCCGCGCCTAACGACTGCGTAACGACCTCGCTGCGCAGCACTTGCGATCGCCGCGCACCGGCGTGACACGATATTGGCCGTGCCGAACCCCCCCACCCCGACGCCCCCTGCGGGCGGACGCAGCCCCCTCGTCGCCATGGTGGGCGGCGGCCAGCTGGCGCGGATGACCCATCAGGCCGCGATCGCGCTCGGACAGCGGCTGCGGGTGCTGGCCGCCGCGGCCGACGAGCCGGCCGCCCAGGTCACCCCGGACTTGGTGATCGGATCCCACACCAACCTCGATGACCTGCGCCGGGCCGCCTCCGGAGCCACCGTGCTCACCTTCGACCACGAGCATGTCCCGAGCGAGCTGCTGGACCAACTGATCGCCGAGGGTGTCAACGTCGCGCCGCCGCCCGCGGCGCTGCTGCACGCCCAGGACAAGCTGGTGATGCGCCGCAAGCTGGCAGAGCTGGGCGCGCCGGTGCCGCGGTTCGCCGCGATCGAGACGTCCGAGGATCTCGACGACTTCGCGGCCCTGACCGGCGGCCCGATGGTGGTGAAGGCGGCCCGAGGCGGCTACGACGGGCGCGGGGTGTTCATCGTCGACGACGTGGACCAGGCCCGGGCGGTCGTTGCCGACTATCTGGCCGCCGGAGTACCGGTACTGGCCGAAGAGCGGGTCGCTATGCGCCGGGAACTCTCGGCGCTGGTAGCGCGGTCCCCTTTCGGTCAGGGCGCGGCGTGGCCGGTGGTCGAGACCGTTCAAGAGAGCGGAATCTGCGTGACGGTGATCGCTCCCGCTCCCGATCTTCCAGACGAATCCGCTGCTGCTGCACAACAATTGGCGCTGCGGTTGGCCGATGAGCTGGGCGTGGTCGGGGTACTGGCCGTCGAACTGTTCGAAACCGTAGATGGCCAGGTGTTGGTCAACGAGCTGGCGATGCGGCCGCACAACTCGGGACACTGGACCATGGACGGTGCCGCCACCAGCCAGTTCGAACAGCATCTGCGCGCGGTGCTGGACTATCCGCTCGGCGCAACCACACCGGTGGCGGCCGTGACCGTGATGGCCAATGTCCTCGGCGCCCCGCAAACGCCAGCGATGACGATGGACGAGCGGTTGCACCACCTGTTCGCCCGCTATCCCGACGCCCGAGTCCACCTCTACGGCAAGGACGAACGGCCGGGCCGCAAAATCGGCCACATCAACCTCTTGGGTGCGGACACAAAGGACTCGGCGAACCTGCGCGAGCGGGCCGAAAGCGCGGCACACTGGTTGTCGCACGGGGAATGGAGCGATGGATGGGATCCGCATGACTGAGCACAAGCCCGGACCCCGGGTCGGCGTCATCATGGGCAGCGACAGCGACTGGTCGGTGATGGAAGAGGCCGCGCTCGCGTTGGCCGAGTTCGAGATCCCGTTCGAGGTCGGGGTGGTCTCGGCGCACCGCACCCCGCAACGGATGTTCGACTACGCCCGCGACGCCGCCGGCCGCGGCATCGAGGTGATCATCGCCGGGGCGGGCGGAGCCGCGCACCTGCCCGGGATGGTGGCTTCGGCCACACCGCTGCCGGTGATCGGGGTGCCGGTCCCGCTGGCCCGCCTGGACGGCATGGACTCTTTGCTGTCGATCGTGCAGATGCCGGCCGGAGTGCCTGTGGCCACCGTTTCTATCGGCGGCGCACGCAACGCGGGTTTGCTTGCAGTGCGTATTCTGGGCTCAGCCGACGCCGCGCTGCGGGCCCGCATGGCGGCATTTCAAGACCAGCTGGCCGCGAGCGTGCTTGCGAAGGACGCGATGCTTCAAGGTAAAGTTACCGGCGAGTAGCTTAGGAGGCTGTGATGGCTGGGTGGGCCGGGAATCCCTCGTTTGATCTGTTCAAGTTGCCCGAGGAGCATGATGAGTTGCGGGCGGCGATTCGGGCGTTGGCGGAGAAGGAGATCGCTCCGTACGCCAAGGATGTTGATGAGAAGGCCCGGTTCCCCGAAGAGGCCCTGGCCGCGTTGAATGCGTCGGGCTTCAATGCCGTGCACGTCCCGGAGGAGTACGGCGGTCAGGGTGCGGACTCGGTCGCCGCCTGCATCGTGATCGAAGAGGTCGCCCGGGTGTGTGCGTCGTCGTCGTTGATTCCGGCGGTGAACAAGTTGGGCACGATGGGTTTGATCTTGTCGGGTTCTGATGAGCTCAAGGCGCAGGTGTTGCCGGGTTTGGCCTCTGGTGAGGTGATGGCCTCCTATGCACTGTCCGAGCGTGAGGCGGGCAGTGATGCCGCGGCGATGCGGACGCGGGCCAAGGCTGATGGGGATGACTGGATTCTCAATGGTTCCAAGTGCTGGATCACCAATGGCGGAAAATCCAGTTGGTACACGGTGATGGCGGTGACCGACCCGGATTTGGATGCCAATGGGATCTCGGCGTTCATGGTCCACATCGACGACGAGGGCTTCACCATCGGGCCCAAGGAGCACAAGCTCGGCATCAAGGGTTCGCCCACGACCGAGCTGTATTTCGAGAACTGCCGGATCCCCGGCGACCGGATCATCGGTGAGCCCGGTACTGGCTTCAAGACCGCGCTGCGGACGTTGGACCACACCCGTCCGACCATCGGCGCTCAGGCGGTTGGCATTGCGCAGGGTGCGTTGGACGCGGCGATTGAGTACACCAAGGACCGTAAGCAGTTCGGGAAGAACATCAGCACCTTCCAGGGTGTGCAGTTCATGTTGGCCGATATGGCGATGAAGCTCGAGGCTGCTCGGTTGATGGTGTACTCGGCGGCGGCACGTGCCGAGCGCGGTGAGACCGGGTTGGGTTTCATCTCGGCGGCATCGAAATGTTTCGCCTCGGACGTGGCGATGGAGGTCACCACCGACGCCGTGCAGTTGTTCGGTGGGGCGGGTTACACCACTGATTTCCCGGTGGAGCGGATGATGCGCGACGCCAAGATCACCCAGATCTATGAGGGCACCAACCAGATCCAGCGCGTCGTCATGAGCCGACACCTACTGCGCTGACACCGCGGCGATGACAAACCGGATCGACATCGTCCGCGCGGCGCGGCATGCCTTCGTCGACACAGTCGACGGGCTCGGCGACGACGAATTCGACCACGGCACCACCCTGTGCACCCAATGGTCGCCGCGTGACGTACTGGCCCATCTGATCGGTACTTCCGAGATCGGCAGATACCTGCGTGCTCCGTGGCGGTTGCACAAGATCAACGCCGAGGTCGTCGCGGAGGGACGTGGTCGCGACCGAGCCGAGTTGATCGCCGACGCCCGGCGCTGGGCGCAGGTGCCCGATCGCGTGGTGGCCGGGCTCCTGCTGGGCGACTTGGCGATGCATCACCAGGATGTGCTGCGCGGGCTGGGCCGTAGCCGGGAGATCCCGCCGGGTGAAGAGGCCGCGATCCTGGCCGAGGGAGTGAGCCTGACCGTGCAGAAGCTGCAGCCGACGCTGCTGCGGTATCGGGTCGAGCCCACCAACGGGATCGGCCGGCCCCGTGGCCGTGGCACCGTTGTGCACGGCACCGCAGAAGCGCTGGGCCTATGGCTCGGCGGCCGCAACATATCCGATGTCGAGATCGGCTGAGGCGTTCGCGCGCATCGGTGAACGAAGGAATCCGACCGCCCTAAGATTGGCAGTCGGCGCTGTCCGTCCCACCTAGGAGAGGCTTCATGCCAGGACTTCTTCCCGAGGTCGACCCCGACGGTTTGCTGGAGTACTCCGTCGTCTACACCGACCGGGCACTCAACCACATGTCCGCACGCTTCCAGGACGTCATGAACGACGTCTCGGCCATGCTGCGCGAGGTCTACCACGCCGACGCGGCAGTCATTGTGCCCGGCAACGGGACGTGCGGCATGGAGGCGGTAGCGCGGCAGTTCGCCAACGACGCTGACGTGCTCGTCGTCCGGAACGGGTTCTTCAGCTACCGCTGGAGCCAGATCCTTGCGGCCGGCCGCATCACCGACCGTGTCACGGTGCTCAAGGCCCGTCCGACCGGCGACGGCGACCAGGCGCCCTTCGCTCCCGCGCCCATCGACGAAGTCGAGGAGGCGATCGCGCGAATCCGGCCGGCGGTGGTCTGCGTTCCGCACGTCGAAACCGCCAGTGGAATCTTGCTGCCCGACGACTACCTGGCGCGCATCGGCGCGGCGACGGCCGCGGTGGGCGGCCTGTTCGTCCTGGACTGCATCGCCGCCGGCGTGGTCTGGGCGGACATGGCGGCCCTCGGGGTGGACGTCTTGGTGACCGCGCCACAGAAGGACTGGAGTGCCGAGCCGGGCTGTGCCATGGTCGGCCTGTCGGGCAGGGCGCTGGAGGTCATGGAGCGCACCCAGAGCACCAGCTTCGCGCTGGACCTGAAGAAGTGGCGCGAGATCATGCTGGCCTACGAGAACGGTGGCCACGCCTACCACGCGACCATGCCGACCGGCGTGATCAGCGGCCTTCGCGACGCCATGGCCGAGACCCGCGAACGCGGGTTTGATGCCGTGCGCGAGCAGCAGTTCACCCTGGGGCGCAAGGTGCGTGCGCTGCTGGCCGAGCGGGGCTTCCCCAGCGTGGCCGCACCGGGATTCGAAGCGCCCGGCGTGGTGGTCAGCTACACCACCGACCCCGACATCCGCACCGGCAGAAAGTTTCTGGCCCAGGGCCTGCAGACCGCGGCGGGAGTGCCGCTGCAGTGCGATGAGCCGGCGACGTTCAGCACCTTCCGGCTGGGGCTGTTCGGTCTGGACAAGTTGGCCGATATCGAGGGCACGGTGGCGCGACTGGGCTCCGCGATCGACCGGATCGCCTCGGCCTGATCCGATGCCAGAAGGTAACGCCGGCACGTCGAGCATCTACCTCGCTGCCGCCGAGGGCGGCACCGGCAAGTCCGTGCTCGCGCTGGGCCTGCTGCACCTTCTGGCCGCCTCGTCGGCGCGGGTCGGCGTGTTCCGCCCGGTCGTGCGGTCGCTGGACGAGCCGGACGGGCAACTCGAACTGCTGCTCGCCCATGCCACCGCCACCATTGACGACCACAGTGCCTGCCGCGGCGTGACTTACCAGGACGTCTTCGCCGACCGGGAGGCGGCGCTGGGGGAGATCGTCGCGCGATTCCACGAAGTCGCCCGGCATTGCGACACCGTGCTGGTAGTCGGCAGCGACTACACCGACGTCGTCAACCCCAGTGAGTTGAGCTTCAACGCCCGGGTCGCGGTGAACCTCGGCGCGCCACTGGTGCTGGCGGTCAACGGCCACAACCGCGACGCGGAGGCCGTCGCGGAGATCACCGAGCGTTGCCTGGCCGAAGTGGCCGCGGTATACGCCCATCCGGCAGCGGTGATCGCCAACCGTTGCGACCCGGACCGGCTGGCCGATGTCACCCAGGCGATCTCGGTGCGCCTGGCCGGCGCGGACGTTCCGGCGTTCGCGGTTCCCGAGGTGGCGTTGCTGTCGGCCCCGACGATGGCCGAACTCTGCACTGCGCTGGAGGGCACCGTCTACAGCGGCGACCCGGAGTTGCTGCGCCGCGAAGCGCTCAGCGTCATGGTCGGCGGCATGACCGCTGAGAACATTCTCGATCGGCTGTCCGAGGGCCAGGTGGTGATCGTGCCGGCCGACCGCTCCGACGTGCTGCTGGCGCTGGTGAACGCCCATGAAGCACAGGGCTTCCCATCGCTGGCGGGCATCATTCTCAACGGTGGTCTGCTGCCACACCCGGCGATCGACAAATTGGTGAAAGGACTGCGGCCCACGCTGCCGCTGATCGCCACCAGCCACCGCACCTACGACACCGCTGAAAGGGTGTCGCACACCGGCTCGCGGATCACCGTCGGTGCATTGCGCAAGATCGACACCGCGCTTGCCCTGGTCGCCGAGCACATCGACGGCGCCGAGCTGGCCGAGCGGATCCGGGTGCCGGCGTCCACCGTGATCACCCCGCAGATGTTCGAGTACCGGCTGCTGGAACGGGCCCGGGCCGACCGTCGCCACATCGTGCTGCCGGAAGCAACAGATGACCGGGTCTTGTTGGCGGCCGGACGGTTACTGTCCCGCGGAATCGTGGATCTGACCCTGCTCGGTGTGGAAGGCGCGGTGCGCCAGCGCGGTGCCGAGCTGGGCGTGGACCTGGACGCGGCACGGGTGATCGACCCCGAGACCAGTGACCTGCGCGATACCTTCGGCGCCGAATACGCCCGGTTGCGTGCGCACAAGGGCGTGACCGAAGACCGTGCCCGCGAGATCATGCGCGACATCTCCTATTTCGGCACCATGATGGTGCACTCCGGGATCGCCGACGGGATGGTGTCGGGCGCCGTGCACACCACGGCCCACACGATCCGGCCGGCATTCGAGATCATCCGGACAGCGCCGGGGGTGTCCACGGTGTCCAGCGTGTTCCTGATGTGCCTGTCCGACCGGGTGCTGGCCTACGGGGACTGCGCGGTGGTGCCCGATCCGACCGTCGACCAACTCGCCGACATCGCGATCTCCTCGGCGGCCACCGCGGCGGCGTTCGGCATCGAACCCCGAGTCGCACTGCTGTCCTACTCGACCGGCGAGTCCGGTTCCGGCGCGGGCGTGGACAAGGTCCGTGCCGCAACGCAATTGGTACACGAGCGCCGCCCCGATCTGCTCGCCGACGGCCCCATCCAATATGACGCCGCGGTCGACGAGGGGGTGGCCGCGGCCAAGATGCCGGACTCGCCGGTCGCGGGGCGAGCCACCGTGCTGGTTTTCCCGGACCTCAACACCGGCAACAACACCTACAAGGCGGTGCAGCGCAGCGCCGGTGCGATCGCGATCGGCCCGGTGCTGCAGGGACTGGCCAAGCCCGTCAACGACTTGTCCCGTGGTGCGCTGGTCGACGACATCGTCTACACCGTCGCCATCACCGCGATCCAGGCGCAGGGGGTGGCTCCGTGACCGACGCCGCGTCCGGTCTGGTGCTGGTGCTCAACTCCGGCTCGTCGTCGATCAAGTTCCAATTGGTCGACCCGGTGGCCGGGACCGCGCTGCTGTCCGGGCTGGTGGAGCAGATCGGCGAGGCGGACAGTCCGGTGGCCGACCACGCCGCCGGGCTGCGGCTGATCCATCGGCAGCTGGTCGACTCCGGTATTGACCTGGCCGCCGTCCGTGCTGTGGGGCACCGGGTGGTGCACGGGGGCAACCTGTTCCACGCGCCCACACTGATCACCGATGATGTGGTGGCGGAGGTGGCGCGGCTGGCCGAGCTCGCCCCGCTGCACAATCCGGCCAACGTGATCGGGATCGACGTGGCTCGCCACGACTTTCCCGACGTACCGCATGTGGCGGTGTTCGACACCGGCTTCTTCCACTCGCTACCGGCGGCCGCGGCCAGCTATGCCATCGACCACGACGTCGCAACCCGATATGACATCCGCCGCTATGGATTCCACGGCACCTCACACGAATACGTCGCCGGTGAAGTCGCCGCCGTGCTGGGCCGTGACCCCGGCGAGCTGAACATCATCGTGCTGCACCTGGGCAACGGGGCCTCGGCTTCGGCCGTGCGTGGCGGGGTGGCCGTCGAGACCTCGATGGGACTGACCCCGCTGGAGGGCCTGGTGATGGGGACCCGCAGCGGTGACGTCGACCCGGGCGTGCTTTTTCACCTCAACCGCACCGCTCACATGGGCGTCGATGAACTCGACGAGCTGCTGAACCGCCGCTCCGGTCTCAAAGGCCTGTGCGGGGTCAACGACTTTCGGGAGCTGCTGGAACAGCGGGAGGCCGGCAGCGCGCTCGGCGAGGCAGCCGGGCTGGCCTACGACGTCTACATTCACCGACTGCGCAAATACGTCGGCGCCTACCTGGCGGTGCTGGGCCGGGTCGACGCCATCGCCTTCACGGCCGGGGTGGGGGAGAACGCGCCCAGCGTGCGCGAGGACGCGCTGGCCGGCCTGGACGGACTTGGCATCGTGGTGGACCCCGAACGCAACCGCACAGGCAAGGGCGCCCGGATCATCTCAACCGACCGATCGCCCACCACCGTCTTGGTGGTTCCCACCAACGAAGAGCTGGCGATAGCCAGGGCTGCCTGGCAGTTCGTGTGAGCCTCGCCCGAGATCTGGACCCGGTGGCCCCGCTGTGGCGGGCCGCGCAGGTGTTCCGACTGCTGAGTTGCCTGTACGCGCTGGGATTTCAGCTCGCGATCAACGACGATCTGCGCCGGCCCGGGCTGGCCTGGGCACTGTTCGCGGTCCTGATCGGTTTCAGTGGCCTCTGCGCGGTCGGCTATCTGCGCGGCTTCGCCCGTCGCCCGGCGTGGGTGATCGCCGAGATCGTCGTTGTCGTAGCCCTCATGCTCTCCACCGAGGTGGTCGCCTCCCGACAGTGGGAACTCGACAATCAGACCTGGCCGACGACACTGTGGGCCAGCAACGCCACCATTTCGGCTGCCCTGCAGTTCGGTTCGACCGGCGGCATGGCGACTGCGGCCGTGGTCACCGCGGCCAGTGCCTTCGTCAAGGGCTACGTGAGCCTCAACTTCGGCCGCAACGCCACCATGATCGTCGAGCTGGCCCTCGGCCTGGCGGTCGGCATGGCAGCGCAGACGGCGCGGCGAGCCCACGACGACCTGCAGCGGGCAACCCGGCTGGCCGCCGCCACCGAGGAACGCGAGCGGCTGTCGCGACACGTCCACGACGGCGTCATCCAGGTGTTGGCCCTGGTCACCCGCCGAGGACGCGAAATCGGTGGCGCCACAGCAGAGTTGGCTGAGCTGGCCGGCGAGCAGGAACGCGCGCTGCGCCGGCTGGTGAGTTCGGCGGACTTCACCACGGACGTCGGCGCCACCGATCTTCGGGCACTGCTGAGCCGCCGCGCGGACGATCGGGTGTCGCTGAGCCTGCCCGGCACACCGGTGCTGCTGGAACAACACGCGGCCGCCGAACTCGATGCCGCCGTCGGCAATGCCCTGGACAACGTGCGGGCCCACGCCGGTGCGCACGCCCGCGCCTTCGTGCTCTGCGAGGACCTGGGCGAGACGGTGACCGTCAGCGTGCGCGACGACGGCGTGGGCATCGCCGCCGGGGTGTTGGAAGAGGCCGCGCGCCAAGGTCATGTCGGGGTATCGAAGTCGATCATCGGCCGGATCGCCGCACTGGGTGGCAGCGCGGTCTTGCACACCGAGGTCGGGGAGGGAACCGAATGGGAACTGTCCATCCGACGGTGATGGTGGTCGACGACCATCCGATCTGGCGCGACGCCGTTGCCCGCGATCTGGCCGATTCCGGCTTCACCGTGGTCGCCACCGCCGAGGGGGTGGACGCGGCGCGCCGCCGGGCCGCAGCGGTGCAGCCCGACGTGGTGCTGATGGACATGCGGCTGGCAGACGGCGACGGGGTCGCCGCGACCACCGCGGTGCTCGAGGTCTCCCCGGCATCGCGGGTGCTCGTGTTGTCGGCTTCCGACGAGCGTGAGGACGTGCTGCAGGCGGTCAAAGCCGGCGCGATCGGCTATCTGGTGAAAAGCGCCTCGCGGGAGGAGCTGACCGACGCGGTGCACGCCACCGCAGCCGGCCGCGCGGTGTTCACTCCGGGACTGGCCGGGCTGGTGCTGGGCGAATACCGGCGCCTGGAACGCAGCCCCGACGCCGGGCCAGCCACTCCCGCGCTGACCGAGCGGGAGACCGAGGTGCTGCGTCACGTGGCCAAGGGCCTGTCCGCCAAGCAGATCGCCGAGCGGCTCTGCCTGAGCCACCGCACCGTGGAAAACCATGTCCAGGCGACATTTCGCAAGCTGCAGGTCGCCAACCGGGTGGAGCTGACCCGCTACGCGATCGAACACGGCCTGGACAGCTGACCGGCGAAGTCGAGTAGTCCTACTCATCCGATCTCCGCCCCCGATGCGGCATCGTTTCCTGCGTGACCGAACCACATGCCGTGCTGCACCGGCTTACCGCGGAATGCCACGCCTTGTCCTGGCAGCTCTACCGGGTCTCGACTGAACTCGCCGACCTGGATCGGCAACTGCACACCGCGCCCGCCCCGGTGTCGCCTCCCGTACCGATGGAGCCGGCGACTCCGGCGGCCATGCCGGTGAACCCAGCGTTTCCGGGGGCGGCGGCAGAACCGAAACCTGCTACCGCAGCGGGTGACACGAGCTGGATCGGCAAAGTACTGGCCGTCGCGGGCGTCGCGGTGACGCTGGTCGGCGTGGTGCTGCTGCTGGTGCTGGCCGCTCAGGCCGGCATCTTGCGCCCGCAGATCCGGGTGGCCGGTGGCTTCGTGCTCTCGGCCGTGCTGGTCGGTGCGGCGTGCCGGCTGCACAGCCGACCGGGCGGACGGACCGGGGCTATTGCATTGGCCGCCACCGGGATTGCCGCAGCCTATCTGGACATCATTGCCGTCACCGCCTACTACCAATGGGTGCCGGCGGCCGTCGGGTTGGTGGTCGCGGCAGCGGTCGGCGGCGTCGGCCTGCTACTGGCGCGGCGCTGGGACTCCGAACACCTCGGGGTGCTGGTGCTGGTCCCGCTGATCGGTCTGGCCCCGATCATCACCGGCGACGTCGACCTGCTGCTGGTCGGTTTCCTGCTGGCATTGTCGGCGGCGGCCCTGCCGGTGCAGCTGGGCAAGGACTGGACGGCGATGTTCGCCGCCCGCATCGCGGCCGCGACGTTGCCGCTGCTGCTGGCGCTGGGCGCGGTCAGTGGTGACGACCATCGGTGGCTGGTCGGCGGCGCCAGCGCCGTGGGCGCGGTGCTGGCCGTGGTCAGTGGGCTGTTGGTGCTGCCCACCAGCACCCGGCCGGGTGCACTCGCGCTGCTGACCGCCGCCGGAACCCTCCCGGTGTTGGCGGCTGGCGCCGCGGTCGACACGGTGCCGGCCACCGTGCTGGCGGCGACACTGTCGGTCGTCATGCTCGCGATCGTCCTTGCTCATCGGGCACTGCCGCCGGTTGTCGTGCAGGTTTTCTCGGCGCTGTCCGCCGTCGCCGCGCTGATCGCGGTAACCACGGCTGTGCACGGCTCAGTGCTGGCCCCGGTGCTGCTGGCCATGGCGGTAGTCGTCGCGGTCGCCGGCCCACGCAGCGGTGTGGCCCGGTGGGTCGCAGCGGGATTCGGATTCGCAGGCGCGGTCGTCTACCTGGGCTACGCCGCACCGGACAACCTGATCACCGCAACGGTGATGCCGACCGCAGACACGGTGTCCACGCTGATCGCCAGCCTGCTGTTGATCGCGCTGGTGATCGTCATGGCCCGCGCATACGCCGGCGCCGACGGCGCGAAACCCGCGAATGCGCCGATCCTGGCGGTGGCCGGCGGGGCGTCGATCGGCTACGCCGTCACCGCGTTCACCGTCACCGCCGGTGTCGCGATCGGGGGGACCGAAGGCGGGTTCTTGGCAGGCCACATGGCGGCCACCCTCTGCTGGATCGCGATGGCGGCCGGGCTGCTGCGCCACGCGCTGCGTTTGGCTGACCGCGAGGCCCGCACCTGGGCGATCACCGCCGGCCTGGCGCTCACCGCCGCCGCCACCGCAAAGCTGTTCCTGTTCGATCTGGACACCCTCGACGGCATGTTCCGGGTTGCGGCGTTCATCGTCGCGGGCCTGCTGCTACTGGGGATGGGCACCGGCTACGCCCGCAGCCTGGCGCAGCAGGACGAGAGGTAACCGGCGATGACAACCCTGCTGGGCTTCCCCGACCCCACCGAGCTGGCCGCGGCCACGCCCGCCGGGCGCGATCGCGCCCTGGACGTCATGCGGATTACCGCGCTGCTCGGCGTCGTCATCGGCCACACCGTGATGGCCACCAGCGTCATCCGCGACGGTGTGCTGATCTGGGACAACCTCCTGACGGCCTCGCCCGCGCTGGCCGGCTTGACCTGGGTCTTCCAGGTCATGCCGCTGTTCTTCTTCGCCGGCGCCGCCGCCTGCCTGACCACGTGGCGGCCCGGCGAACAGTGGGGCGGCTGGCTGATGAAACGCTGCACCCGATTGTTCCGGCCGGTCTTCTTCTACCTGGGGTTCTGGGCCGCCACGCTGGCGGTGCTGCGCCCGCTGTTGCCGCAACACGTCTACGAACCGGTGGCCGGCGTCAGCATTCAGCTGCTGTGGTTTCTCGGCGCCTACGTGCTGGTGCTGGCCGCGATGCCGCTGCTGTGCCGGATCGCCACCACCGGAACGCTTTTCGTCGGTGTCGCCGTGGTCTACGGAGCGATAGCGGTCGTCGACGTACTACGACTGCAACACCCGGCGCTGGCGCCGATCGGCTATCTCAACCTCGCCGTCTGGCTCATCCCGGCCATGTTCGGTGTCGGCTACCGGCGCGCATTGCTGCCGCGGCGCGCGGCGCTGGCAATCGCAGTGATCATGGTGGCGATCGACGTCGCACTGGTTCGGTTCGGGCCCTACCAACTGAGCATGGTGGGCACCGGCGACCACCAGTTGTCCAACACCAGCCCGCCGTCGCTGTTGCTGGCCGGGCACGCGATCGCGATGAGCGCGCTGGCGATCTGCGTCGCGCCAGCGATCACCCGATGGGCGCAGCGGCCCCGGGTGTGGTGGCTGACCGCGGTCGGAAACTCCGGGGCCATGACGCTGTACCTGTGGCATATCCCGGTGCTGCTGGGTGTGCACCTGCTCTTCGATCAACTGGGCTGGGCCCGCTACCCGGGGCTGCCGCATTTCGTCGCCATCAGCGTCGCGCAGTTGATCGTCGTGGCCGCCGTGGTGGCGCTGTTGTTCACGGTGTTGCGGCCACTGGAGAACAACCCGCTGCCCGGTTGGGACGGCCGGATCTCGGCGGGGCCGGGCCGTGGCACCGCCGCGGGCCTGCTGCTCATGGCGGCCGGCGCCGCAACGCTGGTCGCGGTCAAGTGGGGCCTCAAAGACGACGGACTGATCTGCGTCGCGGTCATGCTGGCCGCGCTGACCGGTGCGCGGCTGCTGGTCTCTGGGCAAGGCTCGCCGTCGTCGAACACGTCGTCGCCCATCCCGTCGCGGTCCTGATCGGGCGGCAGGGGAGTGCCGGTCCCGATCGCATCCGGCAGTACCAGGCCCGCTCGCGGCGGGTCGCGGTACAGTTTCGTCCTGTGAAATTCGGCCGATCGACCGTGCTGCCGGCCTTGCTGGTTGTTGGCGCACTGACGGTTTCGGCCTGTGGTGACGACTCTGCGCAATTGGGGTCCGCCGAGGACCCGGCGGCGGGCGTGGACTGCGGGGGCAAGCAGGCACTGCACGCCGGCGGCTCGACCGCCCAGGCAAGGGCGATCGAACAGTTCGCTTACGCCTATTCCCGTGCCTGCCCCGGACAGGGACTGGACTACAACGCCAACGGCTCCTCCGCCGGAGTCGATGACTTCATCGCCAACGCGATCGATCTGGCCGGCTCCGAGGTAGCGCTGGACCCCACCAAGACGCAGCCGGAACGGGCCGCGGAGCGGTGCGGTTCGCCGGCCTGGGACCTGCCGGTGGTGTTCGCCCCGATCGCCGTCACCTATCACCTCAACGGGGTGAACAGCCTCAGCCTGGACGGGCCCACCCTGGCGAAGATCTTCAACGGCACCATCGGGAGCTGGGACAACCCCGCGATCAAGGCACTCAACGCCGGTGTTGCGCTGCCCGCACTGCCCATCCACGTGGTGTATCGCAGCGACCGGTCGCCGAGCACCGCCACTTTCCAGAAGTACCTCGAAGTCGCCTCTGACGGCGGGTGGTTCGCCGGCGGCGGCGACATGTTCAACGGCGGCATCGGCGAAGCCGCCACCGGCAACAACGGTGTCGCGGCGGCGCTGCAGAGCACCGACGGATCCATCACGTACAACGAATGGTCGTTCGCGGTCGGCAGGCAGCTGCCCATGGCGCAGATCAGCACCGCGGGTGGCTCGGCACCGGTGGCGATCTCCGCCGAATCGGTCGGCAAGACGATCGCTGGGGTGAAATTCGTGTCGGACGCGAACCCGAACAACGACCTGGTGCTGGATACGGCGTCGCTCTACCGGCCCGCCGAGCACGGTGCCTATCCGATCGTGTCGGCGACCTACCAGACGGTCTGCTCGAAATACCCCGACGCCGCCACCGGCACGGCGGTCAAGGCGTTCCTGCAGGCTGCGATCGGTCCAGGCCAGGACGGGCTGGACCAGTACGGCTTCATTCCACTGCCGGCGTCCTTCAAATCCAGGCTCCTGACTACGGTCAACGCGATCTCGTGACCGTTTACGGCGTCGGCGCCGGTTAGTCTGATAGCCAATCTTTCGCCGCAGTGCGCGGCACTGTGGTCGAAGGGAGCGTCGTCGGTGAACAATCCCGAGCCGGGTTCGCGGACCGGGTCGCGATTCGGCCCCTATCAATTGGGGCGGTTGCTCGGCCACGGCGTCGTGGGTGATGTCTACCGGGCCGAGGACACCCGCAACGACGAGACGGTGGCGCTGAAGCTCATCTCTGAGTCGCTCTCCGCCGACGAGGCGTTCCGCAGCCGGCTGGAGGACGAGGCCGAAGCCGCCGGTCAGCTGACCGAGCCGCATGTGGTGCCGATCCGCGCCTACGGCGAGATCGACGAGGTGCTCTACCTGGAGACGGGCCTGATCGACGGCACGGATCTGG
Source organism: Mycobacterium sp. SMC-15 (assembly GCF_045310925.1). Classification (NCBI taxonomy): domain Bacteria; kingdom Bacillati; phylum Actinomycetota; class Actinomycetes; order Mycobacteriales; family Mycobacteriaceae; genus Mycobacterium; species Mycobacterium sp. SMC-15. The sequence continues at coordinate 188,127 of NZ_JBJIAJ010000006.1, forward strand.
CCACCGTCTTGGCCGATGGAGGCCCGCTGAGCCCGCCGCGCGCGGTGGCCATCGTGCGGCAGGTCGCCGCGGCCCTGGACGCGGCACACAATGCCTATGTCGTCCACCGTGACGTCAAACCCGACAACATCTTGGTCACCCAGGACGATCTGGCGTATCTGATGGACTTCGGGGTGGCCGCGGCGATCGCCGAACCGGGCGCCCGGGCCAAGCCGTCCGTCGGCACCCTCGCCTACATGGCTCCCGAGCGTCTGACCGGCGAGCAGGTCACCCACCTGGCCGACATCTACTCGCTGGCCGCTGTGTTGGCCGAGGCGCTCAGCGGGGTGCGTCCGTTCTCCGCCGACAGCGTCGACGAGGCGATCGAGGAACGTCGCACCGCCGAGCCACCGCAGCCGAGCAAGCTGCGCCCGGGGCGGGTTCCGGCGGCCATCGACGCGGTGCTGGCCCGCGGGCTGGCTCGCAAACCCGAGGAGCGCTACAGCAGCGCCGGTGAGCTCGCCGCCGCTGCCTACCAGGCGCTGACCGAGCCCGAACGCCACCAGGTGTCCCGGTTCCTGCGGCGCGGCGAGCCCGCACTGCATCTGCCCGGCGGCCTGGAACCCGAGCCCCGGTCCGAGAGGCGGGGCGGCACTGCTCTGCCGGCCGCCGTGAGCCGAGCAGGATGGGCGCCGTCGGACATCGGATTGGGTACTGCATTGGGTGCCGGTCTGGGCGGCCCGCCCCCGGCTCCGTTCCCGATGTCGCCCCTGCGTAACGATCTGCAGACTCCGATCTCGGCCATGCCCACTCCGTCCCGGCGGTGGCGGCTGCCCCGCAAGCCGGTGCTGGTGGCGGCCGGTGCGATCGCCGCGGTCGCCGTCGTCGCCGGCATCACGCACCTGGTGTCGGAGCCCTCGTCGGCGACGCCGGTCGCGGCACCCCCACAGGACGTCTTGCCGTTCACCGACCTGGACTACCGGCTCTCACCGGGTGGGGTGGCTCTGGACGGTGACGGCAATGTCTACGTCACCAGTGAGGGCATGCACGGGCGGGTGGTGCGCCTGGCCGCCGACTCGACTGCCTCGACGGTGGTGCCCTTCAGCGACCAGTACCAGCCGCGCGGCGTGGTGGTCGACAGCATCGGCAACGTGTACTTCTCCGACGTCAACGACCGGGTGGTCAAGGTCGGGGCGGACGCCGACACTCACACGGTGCTGCCGTTCGTCGGCCTGGACGACCCCGACGGGGTGGCGGTGGATGCCGACGGCGGCAACGTCTATGTCGCCGACCGCGGCAACGACGTGGTGCTGCGGCTGGACACGGCCACCAACACCCAGACCACGGTGCCGTTCGTCGGCCTCAACAAGCCCGATGGGGTGGCGGTGGACTCCGCCGGCAATGTCTACGTCACCGACACCGGCAACAACCGGGTGCTCAAGCTGGTGGCCGCCTCAGGTGAGCAGGTGGTGCTGCCCTTCACCGGGATCGTCGCGCCGTGGGGTATCGCGGTGGACGAGGCCGGCGACGTCTACGTCACCGAGCACAACCGCAACAAGGTGGTGAAATTGGCAGCCGGTGCCGCGATCCCGGTGGTGCTGCCGTTCACCGGTCTCAACGCCCCGTTGGACGTTGCGGTCGACAAGCACGGCAATGTCTATGTCGCCGACCGCGGCAACGACCGCGTCGTCAAGGTGGACGCGGACAGCTGAGGACCGCCTGAGGCGCCGGTGCTGTGACGGCTGCCTCACCGAAACGCCAGGTAACATTTTTTGCGTGGACAGTAGCGTCGTGGGCCCCGCAGCGGCCGTCACCGATCCGGTGACCGACGCCCGGGGCACGACCATCGGACACCACGACCACGATCACGATCACGATCACGATCACGCCGGGCATGCCCATGGCGTTCGAGTCGTGCGCGATGGGGGCTGGCACCGCGCAGCGACGTGGGCGCGACGGCTTGCCTGGGTCAGCCTGGTCCTGGTGGGAATCGAAGGCGTGGTGGGTCTGTGGCAGGGCCTGGCCGCCGGTTCGATCGCCCTGACTGGGTGGGCGCTGGGCGCCATTCCCGAGGCGATGGCCGGGGCCGTGGTGATCTGGCGATTCACCGGTGCCCGCACCCTGTCCGAGACGGCCGAGCGGCGCGCCCAGATCGGCGTGGCGATCTCGTTCTGGATCAACGCGCCCTATATCGCCGCCGAATCGGTACGCCACCTCTTCGGCGACCATCGCAGCGAAGGCAGCACCATCGGCATCGCGGTCACCGCCGCGGCCGTGCTGGTGATGCCGGTGCTGGGCCGGGCTCAGCGACGGCTCGGCACGCGGCTCGGCTCGGCGGCGACCGTCGGTGAGGGAGTGCAGAACTACCTGTGTGCGATCCAGGCCGCCGCGGTGCTGGTCGGCCTGACCCTCACCGCGCAGTGGTCCGGCGGTTGGTGGCTGGACCCGCTGATCGGTCTGGGGGTGGCCGCCGTTTCGGTGTGGCAGGGCTTCCGGTCCTGGCGCGGCGAGGGCTGCGGCTGCTGAACGCCGCTGAGGCGTCGCGTCTACCGACGCAAAGTCCCGACTGCCCTGGAGCTGGTGGTGGTGCTCGACAGGAACAGTCGGGACGGGAGACAGATTACGGCACCGCGGGGTCGGGCGCCAACGCTTCGGAGCCCAGCCGATAACGAATCAACCGCGAGCTGTTGGCAACCACGGCCACCGACGACGCGTTGTGCAAGATCGCCGCGAGCACCGGTGACAGCGCGCCGCCGGCGCCGATCAACAGGCCGACCGCGTTGACCGCGATCGACATGCCGTAGTTCTGCCGGATCACCTCGACAGCACGTCCGCCCAGGTCCCGGACGTCGAGCAGTCGGCGCAGGTCGTCGTTGGCCAGGGCGACATCGGCGGTCTCCACCGCAACGTCGGTACCAGCCAGACCCATCGCGATCCCGATATCCGCGGCGGCCAATGCCGGTGCGTCGTTGACGCCGTCACCGACCATGCCCACCACGTAGCCTTCGTCCTGCAGGCCGCGTACCACCGCCAGCTTGTCCTCCGGCAGCACCTCGGCTCGCCATTCGTCGATGCCGAGTTCGGTCGCCACCGCTGCCGCGGTCTCCGGGTGATCGCCCGTGAGCATGACGATGCGGCGAACACCTTTGGCGCGCAACGCCTCAAGCACCTCGCGCGACTCTGGGCGTACCTCGTCGCGCAGACTGATCAACCCGACCAGGGTGCCGTCGACAGCCAGCAGCAGCGGGGTCTCGGCCTGTGCGCGCAGCTTGGCGACCCAGTCGGCCGCCTTCTTGGAGATACGGACCTTCTCCGAGCGCAGCAGGTTCGGGCTGCCCAGCAGCAGGGTGCGGCCGTCGGCCCAGGTGCGGATGCCCAGCCCCACCAGGACTTCGCATTCCTCATGCGGCGGGATGCTGATGTGGCGTTCTTCGGTGGAGCGGATCACCGCTTCGGCCAGCGGGTGACGCGAGTGCAACTCCGAGCTGGCGGCGTAGGCGAGCACCTGTTCGGGCTGCCAATCCTTGTGGATGGCAACGATATTGGTCACCACCGGGCGGCCCACCGTCAGCGTGCCGGTCTTGTCGAACACGATCGCGTCCACCCGGCCGGCCTGCTCCAGATGCGAGCCGCCCTTGATCAGGATGCCGCGACGCGCACCGTTGCCGATCGCCGCGCTGATCGCGGTCGGCGTGGCCAGCCCCACCGCGCAGGGGCAGGCGATCAGCAGCATCGTCATCGCCCGACGGACATCGCCGGTGAGCACCAAGGTGATCGCCGACAGGATGAAGGAGGCCGGCACGAAGCGCCGCGAGAAGTTCTCGCCGACCGTCTGAATCGGTGCGCGGTCGTGCTGTGCCTCCTCGACGCGGCTGATGATGCGGCCGATCACGGTCTGGTTTCCCACTGCGGTGGCCCGGACCACCACCCGGCCGCGCACCACCACGGAACCGGCGTGCACCCTCGCCCCGGCGATCACGCTGACCGGCAGCGTCTCGCCGGTGATCGCGGACTGGTCGACGATGGCCTCCCCGTCGACGACTTCGCCGTCGACCGGGATCGCCACGTGGTCGTGGATGATCACCTCGTCGCCGATCTGCACCGTGTCGATCGGCACCTGTACTTCGGTACCGTCGGGCAACCGGACCCACGCGGTGTCCTGGTTGCCGCGCAACAGATCCGAGATGGCGCGGCGGGTGCGGCGCAGCGTCAGATCCTGCAGGTACTCACCGATATTGAGCAGCCAGAGCACGGTCAGTGCGACCACGTTCTCCCGGAGCACCAGGCTGGCCACGGTCGCGGCGGTCACCAGTGCGTCGGTGCCGGCCCTGCCGGACCGGATCGAGCGCAGTGCGCCCCGCAGGAAGGGATAACCCATGAAGACCGTGGCGCCGGTCGCGACGAGTTGGCCGCTGGGCCCCAACAGCGGCGGCCGGGCAAAGACGTAGCGGCGCACCCCCAGCACCGCCAGCGCCGCGCCGCCGATCACCATGCGCAGCACATCGGTGTTGCGGATGTCGGCCGAGCGTGGCGTGCGGGCCGGGATCAGCTCGGCTGCGACGGTGGCCGCAGCCGCGATGGCCGCCAGGATCTCTGCGGTGTCGCTCCGCTTGGGGGAGTACCAGACCACGACCGAGCCGGTACGCGGATAGGCGTGCACGGTACGTACGCCGTTGACGCGGCCGGCGGCCTCTTCGGCGGCCACCGCACGCCGTGAATCGCCGCGGACCCACGAGACCTGCACCCGCATCCGGCCGGCCGCGTCGGAGATGACGGTCAGCTCATCGCCGGCGGGCACGGTTGCTATGGCGCTGCTGTTCATCGCTGCGCTCCCCATCCTCGGCGCCGGTCGGTCAGTGGTCGTGGTCGTGCTCGACGGCCGCGGCCGGCGGGGTGGCCTCCTCGCCGATGCGCTCGCGGGCCTCGGCCACGACGTCGGCCACCTTCAGCCGTGCCGACTCGGCGACCTCTTCGGCCCTCCGGGTTCCGCGCAGACTCCACTCGGTGGCGGTCACCGCTGCCTCGTGCAGCGGAGCTTTCGCCAGTGCCCGGCGGGCCACCTCATAGGCGCTCACGCCAACCAGTCCGGTGAACACCGTCGACGCCGCTTTCACCAGCAATCCCTGCACTGCCATGAGTCATCTCCTCTTCGTACGGCGGGTTCTTGCGGGCAAGCGTATCAGCATATAAGCATTTATGCATGAGTCATGGCTCGCGAAGTGTGCGACCGATGGTCTGTCGACCGTCGGTCAGCTCAGATGTCGGGTGACCTTCTCGCTGGCCCGGCGGCGCTCCTGCAGGTCGGGATCGGGGTTGGCGACCTGGACCAGCGACCCGCCGACGGCGAACACCGTCAACATGTTGTCGATCAGCTCGGTCGGGTTGTCCCAGCTATTGGTCGACCAAACCCGATCCGACGACGTCAAACCCAGTGCCGCCGCGCACTTCTCGCACGAGGCCAGCACATCGTCGGCGGACGATCCGGCCAGGGCGGGGCCGGGGGCGCGCTCGGCGTCGATCTGGTCGCCGTGCACCCGCACGGCGGTCGCATAGTCGGTGACGCCCACCGGCAGGTCGGGGGCGGGCCGGCCGAACGGATCCAGGGACAGCACCACCACCTCGCCGCCGGTGGCGGCCACCGCCGCGTCGGCCTCGGCGAGCCGGTCGGCGGTGCACAATGCGACATCGGCATCGCCGTCCGGATCGCCGAGCACCACCTCGGCCCCGATCCACCAGGCGCCGAAGAGCACCGCCGCCGTCTGCCAGTGCGCGGGGAGCAACACCGCGATGCGACTGCCGGCTGCGGCGCCGAGCTCGTCGCGCAACAGGTTGCCGGTCTTGGCGGCCCAGTTCGCCAGCGTCGCCGCGGACAGCTCGATACGTTCCCCGGTCGCGTCGTCGTAATAGGTGATCCGTGGCCCCACCGGGTCGGCGCGCATGATCGGGTCAAGGATCGCCGAGCTGAGGTTGGTCACCGCAGCGACGTTAGTTCACGCACTGGGGATCGTTGGAACCCGCGGTCAGAATCGGTGACGCAACGGGGATTTGGGGTGCCTCGCCGTCGTCGTAGCTGGAGATGCCGGCCGCCTGCGCGCTGGCGCCCCCGGAGCCCATGCCCGATCCGGGCCCGGTGTAGTCGCCTGCCAGCACGACGCGGACGGCGCCGGCCGGGAGCGACTCATTGGACACCACCGGCAATCCGCCGAGGTCCCTGGCCACCGCCCGTGCGCCGGGGTCGTCGGCCGAGGCGGCCTGCACCTGACTGGTGGGCACATGCCCGGACTCGTTGTTTCCCACGGCTCCGGTGCCGAAGCCCTTGGCGCTGAGCACGCCGGAAACCGCGGCGGCCAGGCCGTTGATGTCGGTGTCGTTGAGCACGCTGGCGGTGGTCTGTTCCGGGTTGTAGGCCAGTTGTTCGGTCTTGCCCTCGTCCTGATCGTGCAGCAGCCCCGCGACCCAGTCCGCCACCTGGTCGGGGTCGACACGCACCACGCTTTGCATACCGTCGTCGCTCCAGCCCGACTCCTCGAGCACCGGGATGGTGGCGAACGCCACCTTGCCCGCGGCCAGGTCTTGGGCTTTCGTGACGAAGTCGATTACGTCCCACCCGGCCGACAGCACCACCGACCGCTGTACCGCCGCCTGCAGCCGCGACAGGGTGCCGGGGCTGGACAGCGTCTTTCCGGAGATCACCTGGTGCGCCAGCGACGCCATCACCGTCTGTTGACGCCGGACCCGGTCCAGGTCGCCGTGCGGGAGTTCGTGGCGCTGTCGCACGAAGCTGAGCGCCTGGGCGCCACCGAGTCGCTGCCAGCCGGCCGGGAAGTCCGCGCCGGAGAGCTCTTCGTAGACCGGCTCCCGGAGGCAGACGTCGACGCCGCCCAGGGCATCGGTGATCAGTGCGAACCCGAGCAGTCCGATCTCGGCGTAGTGGTCGACGGTGACTCCGGTCAGGTCGGCCACCGTCTTGATCAGGGCCTCCCGGCCCGCTTCGGTACCGCGCGCCTGGGCCTGGACCGGGTCCATTCCGGATTCGACGAGCGCGTCGGCGGTCTCCAGTCGGGTGGCCCCGTACACGCCGTTGATCTTGGTCTTGTCCAGGCCGGGTGCCGCGACGTAGGAGTCGCGGGGGATCGAGATCGCGGTGGCCGACTTCCCGTTGTTGGGGATCCGGACCAGGATGATCGTGTCGGTGTTGGTGGCTTCGTCGTCCCCGACGCGCAGTGCGGCCAGCTCTTCGGGGGTCAGCGGATTGCCGTGGGCGTCGGTGCGGCTGTCCATCCCGACCAGCAGGATGTCGACCGCGCCATCGGATCCGCCGTTGCCCAGGGCCAGCGACGAGACGTGGAAGATGCCGTCCTCGAACGACCGGACTTGACTCCACGCCACTCCGGTACCCAAGACGACGGCGACGGCTGCCACCGTGGCAATCACACGAATCACACGTTGCGCAGGCATCACTTCAGATTACTTGCGTAACTGCTGTATCGCCGGTAGCCGGGTGCGGCGTGCCAGACCGGTGGTTTAGCGAGCCTCGACGGAGGAGAGGCGAAGCTGGAACCGCCGCATAAGCTCGACGGTCATGAGTACTCGGCAGCGGATTGTGATCACCGGCGCCGGCGGCCAAGTCGGCACCTTCCTGGCCAAACGCGCCGCGGAGGCCGGTCATGACGTGCTGGCACTGACGTCGGCCCAGTGCGACATCACCAAGGCCGCCGCGGTGGACGCCGTGGACCTGCGGCCCGGTGACGTGCTGATCAACTGTGCGGCCTACACCAACGTGGACGCCGCCGAGCAGGATGCCGAGCGGGCGCATGCCGTCAACGCCACTGGACCGGGTCACCTGGCCGCCGCCAGCGCGCGAGCCGGTGCCCGCCTGATCCACATCTCCACCGACTACGTCTTCGACGGCGACTTCGGCGGCGCCGCGCCCCGCCCGTACGAGCCGGGGGATGCCACCCGGCCGCTGTCGGTCTACGGCCGCACCAAACTGGCTGGTGAGAACGCGGTGCTGGCAGCTTCGCCGGATGCCCTGGTGGTGCGCACCGCCTGGGTTTACACCGGCGCTGCCGGCGGCTCCGACTTCGTCGCGGTGATGCGCGAGCGGGCCGCGGGCGATGCGGACGTGGAGGTGGTTGACGACCAGATTGGATCCCCGACCTATGTCGGCGATCTCGTCGATGCGCTGCTGGCGCTGGCGGCCGCACCGCCCAGTGCCCGGGTGTTGCATGCCGCCAACGCCGGTGCCGCGAGCCGGTACGAACAGGCCCGTGCGGTGTTCGCCGCCGTCGGCGCCGATCCGGACCGGGTGCGGCCGGTCAGCAGTGCGGCGCATCCGCGCCCGGCCGCCCGGCCCGCCTACTCCGCGTTGTCGGGGGCCGAGTCGGCGCGCGCCGGCCTGACACCGCTGCGCCGGTGGAGCGATGCACTGTCCGCCGCCGTGGCCAGATAACCTCTACGCCGTGAGTGAGGCGCTACCGGTGGTGACGGTGACCTATTCGCCGGGCTGGCACCTGGACCGCTTCCTGGCATCGCTGTCGCTGGCGACCGATCGCCCGGTGCGGGTGGTGATGGCCGACAACGGATCTACCGACGGTTCGCCGGAGGAAGCCGCGCAGCGCTATCCCAACGTGCAATTGCTGCATACCGGGGCCAACCTGGGCTACGGCGGAGCGGTCAATGCCGGGGTGGCGCTGCTCGACGCCGAGGACGGCGAACGCAGCGAGTTTCTCATCGTGGCCAACCCCGACGTGCAGTGGGGTCCGGGCAGCATCGAGGCCCTGTTGGATGCGGCCGCGCGCTGGCCCCGGGCGGCGACGCTGGGTCCGCTGATCCGGGAACCGGACGGTTCGGTGTATCCCTCGGCGCGTCACCTGCCCAGCCTGATCCGCGGCGGGATGCACGCTGTGGTCGGCCCGGTGTGGCCCAACAATCCGTGGACCCGCGCTTACCGGCAGGAGCGGCTGGAGCCCAGCGAGCGGGCGGTGGGGTGGCTCTCGGGCGCCTGCCTTCTGGTGCGCCGCGCCGCGTTCGACGCCATCGGCGGCTTCGACGAGCGCTACTTCCTCTATATGGAGGACGTCGACCTGGGGGACCGCCTGGCCAAGGCCGGCTGGCTCAACGTCTACGTGCCCGAGGCCGAGGTGCTGCACCAGAAGGGCCACGCCACCGGCAAGGATCCGGCACGCAACCTGGCCGCCCACCACCGCAGCACCTACACCTACCTGGCCGACCGACACCCCGGCTGGTGGCGGGCCCCGCTGCGCTGGACCATGCGGGGCGCGCTGGCGGTGCGCTCACAATTGGCGGTGCGTAACGCCCGCCGCAAACTGACGAAGGGGCACCCGTGACACTGAGCCAAGTCGACGCGGTCGTCCTGGTGGGCGGCAAGGGGACTCGGCTGCGGCCGCTCACCCTGTCGGCGCCCAAGCCGATGCTGCCGACCGCGGGTCTGCCGTTCCTCACTCATCTGCTGTCGCGGATCGCCGCCGCCGGCATCGAGCACGTGATCCTCAGCACGTCCTATAAGCCGGAGGTCTTCGCCGAGGAATTCGGTGACGGAGCCGCACTGGGTCTGCAGATCGACTACGTGACCGAGGAAGAGCCGCTGGGCACCGGCGGCGGCATCGCCAACGTCGCCGGAAAGCTGCGCCACGACACCGCGATGGTGTTCAACGGTGATGTGCTGTCGGGGGCCGATCTGACCGAGCTGCACGACTACCACCGCGAGCAGGGTGCCGAGGCGACCCTGCACCTGGTACGAGTCGGCGACCCGCGGGCCTTCGGCTGCGTGCCCACCAGCGACGGGCGGGTCACCGCGTTCCTGGAGAAGACCGAGGACCCGCCGACCGACCAGATCAATGCCGGTTGCTACGTGTTGTCCCGGGAGGTCATCGACCGCATCCCGCGGGGACGCCCGGTTTCGGTGGAACGCGAGGTGTTCCCCGCGCTGCTGGCCGACGGTGTGAAGGTCTGCGGCTACGTGGACACCAGTTATTGGCGCGACATGGGCACCCCGGAGGACTTCGTGCGGGGCTCGGCGGATCTGGTGCGCGGCATCGCGCCGTCACCGGCACTGGGCGGGCAGCGCGGTGAGGCCCTGGTGCACGACGGCGCCTCGGTGGCGCCGGGCGCGGTCCTGATCGGCGGCACGGTTGTGGGGCGAGGCGCCGAGATCGGCCCGGGCGCCCGGCTGGACGGTGCGGTGATCTTCGACGGCGTGAAAGTCGAGGCCGGCAGCGTGATCGAACGCTCGATCATCGGGTTCGGCGCCCGAATCGGTCCGCGGGCGCTGATCCGTGACGGGGTGATCGGCGACGGCGCCGACATCGGGGCCCGCTGCGAGTTGCTGCGCGGGGCCCGGGTGTGGCCCGGGGTGTCGATCCCGGACTGCGGGATCCGCTACTCGTCCGACGTGTGAGCCGGCTTTCCGCTGACTCTGCGCTCAGGGCGCACCCTTCTCGAACTTTCCCGCCGTAGACGCAGAGTCAACGCCTGGATCAGGCGGCCGCGACGGCCCGCGCCACCAAATGCGCCAGCGCGTCGTCGGCGTCCGGCGGCAGCGCATCCACCGGCCACCAGCGCAGGGCAAGCGACTCGTCGCTGATTCCGATCTGCGCGCCCGCGGGCGCGTGCGCCACGAACTGAAGGTCCAGGTGCCGGGTCGGCAGACCCAGCGAGCAGGTCACCGGATGCACATGCACGGCGGCCAGTGCCGGATCCAGCCGCAGCTCGGCGATGCCGGATTCCTCGGTGGCTTCGCGCAGGGCGGCGGCGACGATGTCGGGGTCGGTGTCCTCGCAGTGCCCGCCGAGCTGTAGCCAGCGGCCTACCCGCGGGTGCAGCGTCAGCAGCGCGTGCTCACCGGTGTGGTCGAGCACCAGTGTCGACGCGGTGATGTGGCCGGGAACGCATTCACGCCGGCACGCGTCGGGGCGGGCAGCCAGAAACGCCAGCACCGCATGTCGGAGCGAGTCTTGCGCGGAATCCGGTGCGGCCCAAGCGCTCAGTGCCGCGACCGCGGAGTCGTGCAGACTCATCGCCGCACCAGCAGGTCGCCGACGTCGGCCGGTGCGCGGGGTTCGGGCGGGTCGGTCGGGTAGCCGATCGCGATGGCGCCCAAGGGTTCCCAGTCGGGCGGCAGATCGAGCTCGGTCCGGACCAACTCGGGGGTGAAGATCGTCGAACCGATCCAGCAGCTGCCCACACCCCGTACCGCCAGTGCCACCAACAGCCCCTGGACGGCGGCGCCCACGGCAACCGTGAACATGGTGTGCTCGGCGGCGGTGCGGGCGGCGTCGGGGTAGTGGTGGGCGCCATCGGGGACCATCATCGGGATGACGACTTCAGGTGCGTCATAAAGGATCTGGCCACGTGAGACCCGGGCCTCAATGGACTCGGGGGACTTGCCGTCACCGGTCAGGTCGGATCGCCACTGCTGCGCCATGGCATCGAGCAGCCGCGTGCGCACGCTCGGGGTCTGCAGCCAGACGAACCGGACCGGACGGGTGTGGTGTGGGGCCGGCGCGGTCAGCGCCTCGGCCATGGCGTCGGTGATCAGTTGCGCCGGAACGGGCTCGCCGGCGAAGCTGCGCACGGAGCGGCGCAGCAGTTGCGCCTGGCCGCGTCCGACCTCGATAGCCTCGGCGGTACCGAGCCAGAACAGATCTTCCGGGCCGGAACGCACCAGTGCGGCGGCGGTGGAACCGTTGTCGGGGCTGGTAACGCCGCGCACCACCGCCACTGGAACATCGGTGAGCTTGCCCTTGACCAGGTCGGCGGCCGCGGCGAGTTCGTCGGCGACGGCCACTTCGGTGACCACCAGTTCGTTGCCGTGCCGGTCGACAGACCCCGCATAGCCGTTGAGCACCGACAGGCCCGACGCCCCGATCGCGAGGTCGATCTGGCCGTGGCGCCAGGCGCGGCCCATGGTGTCGGTGATCAGCACCGCCACGCTGACCCCCAGACGCTCGGCCAGCCCGGCGCGCAACGCGGCGGCGCTGCCGTCGGGATCGACCGGCAGCAGCGCGAGTTCGTCGGAGCCGACGTTGGAGCCGTCCACACCGGCGGCGGCCTGCACCAGACCGAGGCGGTTCTCGGTGATCCAGGTGCGGCCTTTGCGGGCCAGCACGCGTACCGCCTCGGCCTCGACCAGTTGGCGGCGCAATGCATCACGTGCCTCGGCGTCGTGCGGCGCCGGAACGATGCGGCCCTCACACTTGGACACCACCTTGCTGGTGACGACCACGATGTCGCCGTCGGCCAGCCATGGGGCGGCCTCGGCCAGTGCGGTGGCCAGATCGTCGCCGGGGCGGAACTCGCCCAAGCCGGTCACCGGCAAGATCTCGACCTTGGCGGCGCTACCGTGCTCGCCCTGCCCCTTTATGGTGACACCCCCGCGAGATCCAGTCCGGTGCGGACCATTTCGGCCGTGGCGGCCGGATCGGTCATCAACAGCGGGGCGGCGCTTACGGTCATGCCGGCGATGTCGTCGCCATGGGCGGACTCGCCCTCGTGTACCAGCCAGTAGTCCAGGATCCCGGTTCCGCTGCGGGCGCCATAATGCTCGCCGACGGCTCGAGAGGTGGAGTCCAGGCCGATCACGCTCAGGCAGACATCGGCCATGCCGCGCAACGGCTTACCGGCGATGATCGGCGAGTAACCGACGATCGGTGCCGCGGTGGAGCGCAGCGCCGCGCGGACACCCGGAACGGCCAGGATGGCGCCGATGCTCACCACCGGATTGGAGGGCGCCAGCAGGACGATGTCGGCGCCGGTGATGGCATCGACGACTTCCGTTGTGGCCGTGGCCTTCTCTGCGCCCACGAAGCCGAACCCGTGGGTGGAAACCTGCGCGCGGTAGCGCACCCACCATTCCTGGAAGTGGATTGCGCGCTGGGTGTCGTCGGCCGGGTCGGTGATGACGACGTGCGTTTCACAGCTGTCGTTGGTGACCGGCAACAGCAGCGCGCCCGGCTGCCAACGCTGGCACAACGCCGAAGTCACCTCTGTCAGCGGATAACCGGCGCGTAGCGACTGGGTACGGACCAGATGGGTGGCCAGGTCGCGGTCGCCGAGGCCGAACCAGTCCGGCTGCATCCCGTAACGGGCCAACTCCTCCATGGCGTGCCAGGTTTCGTCGCGGTGACCCCAGCCGCGCTCGGGGTCGACGCCGCCGCCCAGGGTGTACATGCAGGTGTCCAGGTCGGGGCAGATGCGCACCCCGTGCATCCAGGCGTCGTCGCCGACGTTGACGACCGCGGTCAGTTCGTGCGCGTCGGCCCCGGTGTCAGCTGGGGATTCGGCGAATTGGCCCAGACCCAGTAGTTTCTGGACGCCGAGCAGGAACCGGGCGCCGCCGACCCCCCCGACGAGAACGGTGACCTTCACAGCGCACGACAGTACCTTTGGCGCCGAGATGGCTGGCGTGGCGGACCGCCGTCGTCGCTCCATCGGGGACGCGGTAAGACACGCCGAGGGGCGGGTGTGGGGTAGATGACAGGGACTCGCCGGTCTCGGACACGTTGGAAATCGATCACGGGATGGTAAGGAATTTGGCCAATCAGCTTGACCGGGCTGATCAACCCGTGTCTAATCACACTAGTGTCATTTCCCGGTTGGCCAGCCGATTTCGGTGTCGCAGACCGAGATTCGATCACATGTTCGAATTGGGATGGTCAATATCTTCCGATTCGAGCGACATATCAGGATCGCGCTACAGGTGAGGAGGCGGAGCATGTCCTATGAGCACCTTTGGGGCGTGATGGGGGGAGCACCGCACGCCGGTGCCGAAATGGCTACGCCGAGCGGGCTGGAGGCGCCGGAGGCGTTGGAGCCGATGCCCAGCCGGCCGCATCTGAGCCTGGTTCCCGAGCCCGAGGACTACGACGAATTCGAGCCGTTCGACCCTGCGTCGGCCACCAATGAGCAATGGCAGGACCGCGCCCTGTGCTCGCAGACCGACCCCGAGGCGTTCTTCCCGGAGAAGGGCGGCTCGACCCGAGAGGCCAAGAAGATCTGCCAGCGGTGCTCGGTCCGCAGCGAGTGCCTGGAATACGCCTTGGGGCACGACGAGCGTTTCGGTATCTGGGGTGGGCTTTCCGAGCGTGAGCGCCGCCGCCTCAAGCGCGGCATCATCTGAGCCGGCGACTAGTCGTCGATCGTTGGGTCGATGACGTTGGGCTCGACATCCAAGTAGGTGGCGACTTGAGCCACCAGAATCTCGTGCAATAAGTCGCCGAGTTCTGTGCTGTCGTTTGCGCGTTGCTCGATCGGCTTGCGGAACAGCAAGATTCGGGCCCGCGTCGGATTTCCTCGAACGTCCACCCCGGCGGGAATCAACCGGGCCAGCGGAATCGGTCCGTCCGCGACCACTTCTGGCGGCCACTGCACGCTGTCGGGATCCTTGGCGGCGATCCGCGGGATCTCGTCGACGGCGACGTCAAGAGCCGTCAACCGTTGCTTCCAACGTTGTTCGATGGGCTCGTAGGCCTCCAGCACCGCCATGTCGAACCGTTCCGCACGGGTGCGCCAGCCCGGCACGGTCGGCGGCAACAGCGGTCCGCGGGTTTCACGGCCGCGCCTGCGGCGACGCGTGGCGATCACGCAGAAGATGGTAACGGTTGTGCATAGGGTGCCGGCCCATTGCGCGTGTCCGGCGCTGCGGGGGAGCGCGGCCACGATAGCCTCACGGGCGTGAACGTTCCCCGTCGTTGCTGCCGGCCAGGGTGTCCGCACTATGCGGTGGCGACGCTGACGTTCGTCTACTCGGACTCCACCGCCGTGGTCGGCCCGCTGGCGACTGCCGCTGAGCCGCATTCCTGGGACCTGTGCTTCAACCATGCGGGCCGGATCACAGCCCCGCGCGGTTGGGAACTGGTCCGCCACCCCGGCCCCTGGGTGTCTCCCGAAGAAGATGACCTGATCGCCCTTGCCGAGGCGGTTCGCGAGCGTGAATCCGGGCGAGCGGCCCCGGCCAACGGGTGGTACCCCCAGACCAATCCGGTCGACTCCGCGACCCGGGGAGCGCCCACCGCCGGACTCGGTGGCGGCGTGCTGGCACCGCCTGGTCCGCCCGGCAAGACCAATGGTCGGCGCCGTGGCCATTTGCGGGTGTTGCCAGACCCGTCGGACTGATCGCGGGTTCCGGGCTAGGCTTGAGCGTCAAGAGTCCACTGCGTCAGGAGCCCTGTCCATGTCTCGGCCCGCTGCGGCTGTCCACCGTGTGATCAAGGCGTACGACGTACGCGGCCTGGTCGGTTCGGAGATCGATGAATCCCTCGTCACCGAGGTCGGGTCCTCGTTTGCCCGGCTGATGGCCGAGGAAGGCGCCCGGCAGGTGGTGATCGGCCACGACATGCGGGACAGTTCGCCGGTGCTGTCGGCGGCGTTCGCCGAGGGCGTGGTCGCCCGGGGCCTGGATGTGGTCCGGATCGGGTTGGCATCGACCGACCAGCTCTATTTCGCCTCCGGGGCGCTGGACTGCCCGGGTGCGATGTTCACCGCCAGCCACAACCCGGCCGCCTACAACGGCATCAAGCTCTGCCGGGCGGGCGCCAAGCCGGTGGGCGCCGATACCGGCCTGGGCCGAATCCGCGATGAGCTGATCGCCGGCTTGGACTCCGACTGGGCCCCGGGCGGCGACGGCCACGGACCGCGCGGAACCGTCACCGACCGCGACGTGCTGGCCGACTATGCGACATTCCTGCACTCGCTGGTCGACATCTCCGGCCTGCGTCCGCTGCGCGTGGCCGTCGACGCCGGCAACGGAATGGCCGGCCACACCGCCCCTGCGGTGTTCGGATCGGTCGGCGCGATCACATTGCTGCCGCTGTATTTCGAGCTGGACGGCAACTTCCCCAACCACGAGGCCAACCCGCTGGATCCGGCCAACCTGGTCGATCTGCAGGCCTTCGTGCGCGAGCAGGGCGCGGATATCGGGTTGGCCTTCGACGGCGACGCCGACCGATGCTTCGTGGTCGACGAGCGCGGAGAGCCGGTTTCCCCGTCGGCGGTGACCGGCCTGGTGGCCGCCCGCGAATTGGCCCGCGAGCCCGGGGCGACGGTGATCCACAACCTGATCACCTCGCACGCCGTACCGGAACTGGTCACCGAACTCGGCGGCACACCGTTGCGGTCACGGGTCGGGCACTCCTACATCAAGGCGCTGATGGCCGAGACCGGGGCCATCTTCGGCGGGGAGCACTCGGCGCACTATTACTTCCGGGATTTCTGGGGTGCCGACTCGGGCATGCTGGCGGCCCTGCACGTCCTGGCCGCGCTCGGCGAACAACAGCGGCCGCTCTCCGAGCTGACCGCCGACTACCAGCGTTACGCGGCGTCGGGAGAGATCAATTTCACCGTCGCCGATGCACAGGCGTGCGTGGATGCGGTGGTCGGATCGTTCGGCGACCAGGTGTCCGTGGACCACCTGGACGGCGTGACCGTCGACCTGGGTGCGGGCAGCTGGTTCAACCTGCGCAGCTCCAACACCGAGCCGCTGCTGCGGCTCAACGTCGAGGCACCCGACGCCGCCGCGGTGGACGCGGTGGTGGCCCGGGTCGCTGCGCAGATCGAGGCTGTCAGCTCCGCGGAGAAGTCTCGTCCGTGACCGCTTTCTCCGGCTCCTTCTCCACCGTCGACCTCGATGACACCGAGGCCCTATTGGCGGCCGACCGCGACGGCGCGCTGTGGGCCGCGTCGATGGCCGGGGCACAGGTGCGCGCTACCGCCGCGGCGGTCGATGAGGGTGCCCTGGATGCCGTGCGCAGTGAAAGCCGTGACTACCCGCCGCGGGCGGTGATCTGGCTGGCCACCCGCGGTACCGCGGCCACGGCCGGGAGCCTGTTGGCCGCCACGCACGGCGATTCGGTGCGCGCACCGCTGGTGCTGGCCGCTGAGGCCCCGTCGTGGATCGGTTCGCTGGACGTAGTGGTGATCGCCGGTGATGACCCGGGCGATCCGGCGCTGGTCGCCGCGGCCGCGGCCGGGGTACGTCGCGGGGCGCGGGTGGTGGTCGTCGCGCCCTATGAGGGGCCGCTGCGCGACGCGACCGCCGGCCGCGTCGCAGTGCTGGAACCGCGGATCGCCGTCGCGGCGGAGTTCGGCCTGCCGCGCTACCTGGCCGCCGGGTTGGCCATCTTGGACGCCCTGGAGCTGGGCGGCGCGGGTGCGCCGAGTGACCTGGGCGCACTGGCCGACGAGCTCGACGCCGAGGCGCTGCGCAACAGCGCCGCGCGTGAGTTGTTCACCAACCCAGCGAAATTGCTGGCCGACCGCATTGTCGGGCGCGCCGTCGCGCTGGCCGGTGACTGCGCGGCGACCCTGGCGCTGGCGCGACACGGCAGTGCGGCGATGCTGCGGATCGGTCAGACCGCGGTGGCGGCGACCGGGCTGGCCGACGCGGTGAGCGCCCTGCGGGCGCGGTCCGCCGGTGGCAACGATGACGCCGACATCTTCCACGACGAGCAGATCGACGGCCCGGCCCTCGACCGGTTGCGGGTGCTGGCGTTGACGCTGGCCGCCGAACGTACCGTGGTGGCGGCCCGAATCAACGGCTTGGGCGATGTGGACCTGGTCGCAGCCGGGGATGTACCGGTGGCGCCGGGTGCCTCGGCGGAAACCGCGAACCCGACCCAGGGGCCGCCCCCGAGCGGCCCAGGCCCGGCCGAACAACAACTTGCGGTGTTGGCAGTGCGGTTGGAGATGGCCGCCGCCTATGTGCGACTTTTGCGGGGTTGACGGGAACAGTGGAACAACTACGCGGTGCGATACGGACCTACGCCTGGGGCTCGAGGACAGCTATCGCCGAATTCACCGGCCGGCCGGTTCCGGCGGCACATCCAGAGGCCGAACTGTGGCTGGGTGCACACCCCGGGGATCCGGCCTGCCTGGAGACCGACACCGGCGAGGTGTCGTTGCTCCACGTCCTAGCCCAAGACCCGGAGGGCCAGCTGGGGCCGCTCGCCCAGACCCGCTTCGGTGATCGCCTGCCGTTTCTGGTCAAGGTGCTGGCCGCCGACGAGCCACTGTCGCTGCAGGCCCACCCCAGCGCCATGCAGGCGATCGAAGGCTACGAGCGCGAGGAGCGGCTCGGGGTCCCGGTGTCCTCGCCGATCCGCAACTACCGCGACACCAGTCACAAACCGGAACTGCTGGTGGCGCTGCAGCCGTTCGAGGCGCTGGCCGGCTTCCGCCCGGTGGCGCGCACCATCGAGCTGCTGAGGGGGCTGGCGGTATCGGACCTGGACCCGTTTATCGACCTGCTCGGCGGCCAGTCCGGCAACGGTCAATCCGACGTGCAGTCCGACGCCGACGGCCTGCGGGCGCTGTTCACCACATGGATCACCGCACCCCAACCCGATTTGGACGTGTTGGTGCCCGCCGTGCTGGAAGGGGCCATCCAGTACCTCAGTTCTGAGGCCGGCGAATTCTCCGCCGAGGCCAAGACGGTCCTCGAACTGGGAGAGCGGTACCCCGGTGACGCTGGCGTCCTGGCCTCGCTGCTGCTCAACCGGGTCAGTCTGGCGCCGGGGGACGCCATCTTCGTATCGGCCGGCAACCTGCACACCTACCTGCACGGCGTAGGTCTGGAGGTGATGGCCAACTCCGACAACGTGCTGCGTGGCGGACTGACGCCCAAACACGTCGACGTCCCCGAGTTGCTGCGGGTGCTGGATTTCACCCCCACCACCGAGGAGGCGCTGCGGCCGGCCACCTACACCGACGGACTCGAGGTGGTCTACCAGACCCCCGCCGAGGAATTCGCGCTGTCGCGACTGACCCTCGATGGCACCCACCTCGGCCACGAGGTGGACGCGCCGGCGCGCCACGACGGTCCGCAGATCCTGCTGTGCACCGAGGGCTCGATCACCGTGCACGCCAAGTCCAAGACGCTGACGCTGCACCGCGGCGAGTCGGCCTGGGTGCCCTGCGACGACGGGCCGATCCGGCTGCTCGCCCAAAAACCAGCCGCTCTGTTCCGGGCGACGATGGGCCTGTGAGTGTCTTCCTCCGGTAGTACCAAGGCCATCATCGCGGCCCTGGCGGCCAACGCCGGTATCGCGGTGGCGAAGTTCACCGGCTACGTGATCACCGGTAGCGCCGCCATGCTCGCCGAGGCGGTGCACTCGGTGGTCGACACCTCCAACCAGACGCTGTTGCTGTTCGGACAGCGCGCCGCCACCAAGGCACCCGACGCGCTGCACCCCTTCGGGCACGGCCGCAGCCGCTACTTCTGGTCGTTCGTCGTGGCGCTGGTGCTGTTCAGCCTGGGCTCGATGTTCGCGCTGTACGAGGGGTACGAGAAGCTTCGCCACCCCGTCGAGTTGAGCTCGCCGCTGGTGGCGATTGCGATCCTGGTGGTGGCGATCGCGTTGGAGTCCTACAGTTTTCGGACCGCTATCGTCGAGTCGCGCCCGCTGAAGGGCCAGAGCAGCTGGTGGCGGTTCCTTCGCAACTCGCGCAATCCCGAGCTGCCGGTGGTGTTGTTGGAGGACACCGCCGCGCTGATCGGATTGGTGCTGGCGCTGGCCGGCGTGGGACTGAGCGTGCTCACCGGAAACCCGGTGTGGGACAGCGTGAGCACCCTCGGGATCGGTGTGCTGCTCGGTGTGGTCGCCGTCTTCCTGATGGTGGAGATGCACAGCCTGCTGATCGGTGAGGGCGCCACTGCCGCCGAGGATCAGGCCATTCGCGCGGCGCTGGAGGGAACCGAGAACGTCACCCGCCTGATCCACATCCGCACCCAGTACCTGGGCCCGGACGAGATGCTGGTGGGGGCCAAGATCGCCGTGGTTCCCCGGCTGGACCTGGCCGGTGTCGCGGCCACCATCGACGCCGCCGAAGCCAATATCCGCGCGGCCGTGCCGGCGGCGCTGGTCATCTATCTCGAGCCGGACCTGGACCGGACGCCTGTGCCACACTCGGTGGACCAGAAAGGTTGATCGCTTTGTCCAAACTTTCCTTTCCACAGCTGATCGCCGCCTGCCAGGCCGGTGGCGCCAGCACCCTGAGCCTGTCCACCGAGCTGGCACCCGCCGGGGGAGCCCACGCCGCGATCAGCCCGGTCCACCGCGCCGCGCGCTCAGCGTCGGCCGCTGAGACCCGATTGATCGACGGGGAACCGACGGCCACGGTGCTCATCGATGACAACCAGAGCCAGGTCCAGCGTGTCGAAGCCGCGATTCTGCAGGCCATCCGTGACCAGCATCCGCTGTTGAGCCGGGTGCCGCGGATGGAGGTTTCCTACGAGGGTGGCCGGCTGGCCTACACCGATCTTGAAATGCCGCAACGCATTTTCGACGGGCACTTTCTCACCGGCTCCATCGACGGCAAGCCCGCGATCGCACACCCCGCCTACCGAGTGGCCCGCGAGAGCACACCGGACAACGCTCGCGCGCTGTTGGAGTTGAGCCCCGGCAGCCTGGTCTTCGGTGCGATCGACGCGGCCCTGGGCACCGGCCAAAGCCGGTTCCGCGGAGTGCTGTCCGGCGAGATCATCGGCGTATTGGTCGATGGCGCATCGACGGATTCCCGTGCGGTGGCCGACACCGGTGTGTGCTGCACCCGGATCATCCGCACCCAGGTGCTCAGCTTCGCCGCACTGCGGCAACTGCGGTTCGACTGCGGTCCGGCCGGCGACGAGGCATGCCGCGTCCTGCTGGCCGCCTATGCGCTGGCGGGGCTGGCGCGTTCCAACGCCGAACTGAGCATCCGGGCCAACTGCGACCTGGTGGAAACCGGCCCCACCACGCTCAAACTCGATGCTCGCGACGGGGAATTCGTCGAACTGACCGCGTTGTCGATTGCCGAGGCCGACAAGCTGCTGGAACGTGCGCTGGTGGAGGCCTACCGGGAGGCCGACATCACCTGGCGCGGTCAGGTGCTGCACGTCACCGGTAATTCCGCGGCCTACACCGCCGCCCAGAACGGCGGAGCGCCACAGGACACACCGGTCATGCATGCGCCTCGGCGGTTCCGGTTGCCGCACTTCATCGAGAGTCGGCTGAGCGCGCCGAACTGAGTCACCCAGTTTCGGCGACCGATGCCCAGAAGGATGTGAGGGCGGCCGCGCCGCGCCCCGGGTCCTGGGTCATCCACCAGTGGCCAAGCCCGTCAAGCACTTCGGTATGGGCGCCCGCTTGCTGCGCTGCGCGTCGCCGGATCTTTTCGGACCCCACGTAGGGGTCGCCGGTGGACAACAGGGAAAGGCCCGGACGGGCCCGCGCGCGCTCGAGCCCGCC
This sequence comes from Mycobacterium sp. SMC-15, assembly GCF_045310925.1. Taxonomy (NCBI): domain Bacteria; kingdom Bacillati; phylum Actinomycetota; class Actinomycetes; order Mycobacteriales; family Mycobacteriaceae; genus Mycobacterium; species Mycobacterium sp. SMC-15. Next base: position 209,348 of record NZ_JBJIAJ010000006.1, read on the forward strand.
GCCGGTCTGTGCCATGGCCCCGGGGCCTTCCACCGAGCGGTACAGCAGCAGGGTTGCCCGCCCCATCTCCGGGCCCTGCGCCTGCGCCATCGACCTGGCGATGTCGGCCGGCAGGGTGGCCGACCACAGCGCCGTCCGGTCTTCCACTGTGCCGCCGAGCATGTTCTCGACCAACCGCTCGCCCTTGCCTGGGGTCCGCCAGACCTGGGCCGTCTCGGGCCAGACGTAGTCCGGGTCGAACACACCGATGATGTCGGTGGTCCAACTGCGCACGAGGTCGGGGCGATGCATCGCCAGGTTGACCACGTGGACCCCGCCCCAGTCGTGTCCGACGAGGTCGATCGGCTCGCCCGCGTCGCCGAGGGCTTCGAGCTCGCGTTCGAGCCAGTCGCGGTAGGCAACGTAGGTTGCGGAGAAGTGTTGCGGCAGTGGAGCGCCGAATCCCGGTGGCGACAACCGTACGACATCTCGACGGCCCAGGGCGTCGACCAGCGGGTCCCAGATCGCATCAGATTCCGGGTTTCCGTGCACCAGCACTACCGACATGAGCAGATCTTGGCATGCCGCTACTGACGCGGTCCGCGAGACCGGCACTAGGACGGGCCGACCATAAAGCCGACGACAGCCGGCAACAACGGGAGGAAACGTAAAGCGCTCGACTGGATACCCCAGCCGAGCGCTTTAGGTGTTCGCTACCGACCGCGTGACGTCCGCAGCGGCGATTTCGCATTAGTGGTCGTGGTCGTGGTCGTGCGGGTGACCGATTCCGCCGTCACCTCCAGCGCCACCGGTGATGCCGTCGGCGCCAGGCGTTCAGCCAGGTAGCTCGATGGCGGCGAAGTTCACCGTCGCGGTGGCCGCCAGCTGATCGTCGTCGCCGCGGTAGATGTCGACCTGGGCCACCACCGAACGCCGGCCGGTGCGCAGGATGGACGCGACGGCCCGGGCCGGCCCGACCTTGATCGGCCGCAGGTAGCGGATGAACAGATCCGTCGTGGCAATACCGTTGCCGAACTGCGTGCTACGCGCGGCGAGCTGTCCGGCCGCCACGTCGGCCATGGTGGCGATCAATCCGCCCTGCAACCCGCCGGAGGTGTTGACCACCCGCTCGTCGACCGGCATCTGCAGAGTCAGGGTGCCGTCGGCCGACGGCACCTCCTCCAGACCGAGTTGGGCGAACAACTCCCGGATCGATTGCGGCGCGGTCATGACGTCGGCTCGACCGCCTCGTCCCACGCCTGAAGCAAGGTGCACAGAATCTCTTCGGCGCGGCCCAATCCGGCCAGATGGCTCTCTCCGGGAATCGGGTAGAGCCGGGCGTCGGGAAGCAGTGCCACCGCATGTTTGCCGTGTGAGAACGGGACGATGTGGTCGGCATCGCCGTGCCACCAGTGCACCGGCACCGTGATGTCGGCGAGCCGGAAGCCCCAGGGGCGGGCGAACAGGATGGCGTCGGCGATCGGTGCGGCGAGCTGCTTGCGGGAGCCGTTGAGCAGGTCATCGAGGAACATCGCCTTGAACTCCGGGCGCGACAGCATCTCGCGGTCACCCTCGGGGGAGAGCCGCGCGTAGAGCTCCAGTGCCGGGGAGGCCACCGGGCGGATCATTCGGATCAGTCCGGCGGCCAGCACGCTGATCGGTCGCCCGGCGTGGTCGAGTACCGGCTCGGCGAGCCGGGCCAGCCGCATCAGATTGCTGTCGATGGCCTCGGGGCCCACCGCCGGGGCGACACCGCCCAGAACGCCGGCCGCCACCACCCGCTTGGGCATAGCCGCCGCGCATGCCAGCGTGTACGGGCCGCCACCGGACAGCCCGATGACCGCCATCTTGTCGATGCCGAGCGTGTCGGCGACGGTGCGCAGGTCATCGGCGAACTGCGACACCGTCTCGTACTGGAAAGGGGTCGAGGACCCGATCCCGGGTCGGTCCACCCCGATCAGACGGATGTTGGCTTCGGTGGCGTACAGCCGTGCCTCGACGGGAATCTGCCGGCGGGCACCAGGCGTGCCATGCAGCCAGAACATCGCCCGGCCCTGCGGCGCACCGAATTCGGCGAAACCCAGCTGACGGTTCTCGCCGACGGCGATGTTCCCCTCCATCTGAGGGCGGGCGATGTCATAAGCCATGCTCGGAGTCTGGCATGAGCCTGGCAGCCAGGTCACCCCCGGTCGCGGGCTCGGTGATCGGCGTCGACATTTGGGTGGGTTGCGCCCGGCCGCGCAATGTCGCCGACCCGTAGTGCACCCAGCGCGCCCGCTCGGCGTCGTCGGCGCGTTCCAGCGCGGTCGCCGAACACAACACCCGGGCCGTGACGGCCTTGGCGCCGTCGGCCAGCCGCGCGGCCTCGTTGACGGCGTCGCCGACCACGGTGTACTCGTAGCGGTTCTCGCTGCCGATGTTGCCGGCGAACACCGGCCCCGCCGAGACGCCGATGCCGAAGTCCACCAGCGGTAGCCGGCGAAGCCGGGCGATCAGGGTGCGGGCCGTGGCCAGCGCCGCCGTGGCGGCCCCGTCGGACGGGACGGGGGCGCCGAACAACGCCAGCGCCGCATCGCCCTGAAACTTGTTGATCGATCCGCGCTGTGCGTCGACGGCGTCCACCACGATGCGGAAGAAGTCGTTGAGCACCCCGGCGACCTCGTCCGGCGGGTGGGTGGCCGCCAGTTCGGTTGAGCCCACCAGGTCGATGAACAGGATCGCCGCCTCTTGTACCGAGCCGGACAGCGCGAGATCCTGCTCCACCGCCAGCCGGGCCACATCGGAGCCGACGTGGCGGCCGAACAGGTCCTGGAGTCGGTCGCGTTCGGCCAGACCGGCCACCATGCGATTGAATCCGGTTTGGAGTCGCCCGATCTCGGATTGTTCGTAGACGCCGACGGAGGTGGTCATCTCGCCGCGCTCGACCCGGGCCATCGCGTTGACGACTTCGCCGACCGGATCGGAGATCGATCGGGAAACCAGGATCATGGCGCGAACCCCGAGCAGCACCGCCACCACGCACAGCACCAGCACCGGGATCTCCACCGACGAGTCCGGGTCGATGATCCAGCCCCGCTGACGGCAGACGATCAGCGCGATGATGGCCGCCGAAGGCATGGCGCAGGTGATGAACCACATGGTCACCAGCCGGGCCAACACGCCGGGGGCGGTCGCGCGGACGTCGGTGCCTTGCCAGGCGGCGGCCACGATCGGCCGGAAGGTGCGCTGGGTGAACAACATGCTGGTGCTCAGCGATGCCGTGCCCCCGAACACGATGATCGCGCTGAGCAGCACGATCAGCCCCATGTTGTGTGAGTGGAGCGCGGCCAGGCCGATGGCCCCGCCGATCAGCCAGGTTCCGAGCACGATCACCGATTGCCGGCGCAGGATGTTGATGGCCGAGCGCCGTTGCCCGGGATCGGGCGGTGCTCCGGCGGTGTACCAGCGCACTGACGGCGCGATGCTGGCACTTCCCGCGGCGACGACGGCCAGCGTGCCCAGCGTGACCAGCACCGCGACCAGCACCAGGTTGGGCACCGACAGCAAGGTGGTGTCGGTGAGGGGGGTTTCGCCGTTGAGCGACACCACCACCGCGATCGCCTCGGCGCTGGTCAGCAGGTGGGCGAAGGCCAGTCCGGTCGCGTAGTCACGGACCCGGATGGCGGTACGCGGCCGCGCGCCTGCTTGCGAACCTGCAGTCGTCATTGCGGTCGTGCCCATCCCTGAGTGCGTTGTGCACTCAAGTTATACGGATCTGCCCGACGCGGCGCGGCATCTTTCGTGTACAAATTGCCGTCAAATGTCTAGACGGCGTACGAACAAGGATGTAATGTCCAGACGCGACGGTGGTTGAACTCACAAGGAGGGCGTGGATGAGCACTCAGACCGCGGAGGTATGGCGGGACAAGAAGCGATACCTCTGGCTGATGGGCCTGATCGCCCCGACGGTGATGTTCACCATGCTGCCGTTCGTCTGGGCGATGAACCGGTTCGGTTGGCACCTGGCCGCACAGTTGCCGTTCTGGATCGGTCCGATTCTGGTCTACGTGCTGCTGCCGGCGCTGGATCTGCGGTTCGGCGCCGACGGGCAGAACCCGCCCGACGAGGTGATGGCGCAGCTGGAGAACGACCGGTACTACCGCTACTGCACCTACGCCTACATTCCGTGCCAGTACGCCAGCCTGGTGCTGGGCGCTTATTTGTTCACCGCCACCGATCTGAGCTGGCTGGGAGTCGAGGGGTCTCTCAGCTGGTTCGCCAAGATCGGGCTGACGCTGTCGGTGGGCACTTTGGGCGGGGTCGGCATCAACACCGCGCATGAGTTGGGGCACAAGAAGGATCAGCTCGAACGCTGGCTGTCCAAGATCACCTTGGCGCAGGTCTGCTACGGCCACTTCTACATCGAGCACAACCGGGGCCACCACGTGCGGGTGGCCACCCCAGAAGACCCGGCGTCGGGCCGGTTCGGCGAGACCTTCTGGGAGTTCCTGCCGCGCACCGTCTTCGGTGGGCTGCGCTCGGCCTGGCAGCTGGAAGCCGCGCGGTTGCGCCGGCTCGATAAGGGACCCTGGCGACTGTCCAACGACGTTCTCAATGCCTGGCTGATGTCGGTGGTGCTCTGGGGGGTGTTGATCGCGGTGTTCGGCCCGGCGCTCATCCCGTTCGTGATTGTTCAGGCCGTCTACGGCTTTTCCTTACTGGAGTCGGTGAACTACATCGAGCACTACGGGCTGCTGCGCCAGACCCGTGCGAACGGCCGCTACGAACGCTGCACGGCCGAACACAGTTGGAACTCCGACCATCTGGTGACCAACCTGTTCCTCTATCACCTGCAGCGGCACAGCGACCACCACGCCAACCCCACCCGGCGCTACCAGACGTTGCGCAGCATGGCCGGGGCTCCGAACCTGCCCAGCGGATACGCGTCGCTGATCGGGCTCACCTACATCCCGCCGCTGTGGCGGCGGCTGATGGACCACCGGGTGCTGGCGCACTACGGCGGGGACATCACCCGGGTCAACATCGATCCGCGCCGGCGCGCCAAGATCCTGGCCCGCTATCGCGCGACAGATGCGGCGGCGGCGTGATGGCGGCGCGGCCGGGGCCGAATTCGAGTTGGTAGAGGTTGCTCGGGCATGACACCCGCTAATCTCGCGGTGGTGAAACGCATCCCCTACGCCGAGGCATCCCGGGCGCTGTTGCGCGACTCGGTGCTGGATGCGATGCGGGAACTGCTGACTCGCCGAGACTGGTCCTCGATCACGCTGGCCGCGGTCGCCGAGGCGGCGGGGGTCAGCAGGCAGACCATCTACAACGAGTTCGGCTCGCGTCAGGGCTTGGCGCAGGGCTATGCCGTCAGGCTGGCCGACCGCCTGGTCGATGCCGTCGAAAGCGCCATGTCCGACAACGTCGGCGACATCCACGCCGCGTTCCTCGAGGGGTTCCGGTCCTTCTTCTCCGATTCGGCCGCCGACCCGCTGGTGATCTCGCTGCTGACCGGTGCCGCCAAGCCCGACCTGCTGCAGATCATCACCACCGACAGCGGCCCGATCATCACCCGCAGCTCAGCGCGGCTCACGTCGTCGTTCATGCACAGCTGGGTCAAGGTCAGCGAAGACGACGCCGGAATCCTGGCCCGGGCCGTCGTGCGGCTGGCCATGAGCTATGTCTCCATGCCGCCGGAAGCCGACCACGATGTGGCCGCCGACCTGGCCCGACTGTTCACCCCGGCGGCACAGACCTACGGTGTCGTCGACACCGAATGACCCGACCGAGCAGACTTGGGCTTGCGCCGGTAGCTTGTAGCGGAGCCAATTCACCGAACCTAACGGGGGCGTACTGATGAGTTTGACCGCGGACAGCCGCAACGGAATCGACTACAAGGTCGCTGACCTGTCGCTGGCCGAGTTCGGCCGCAAGGAGATCCGGCTGGCCGAGCACGAGATGCCCGGTCTGATGGCATTGCGTCACGAGTACCACGGGGTCAACCCGCTCAAGGGCGCCCGCATCACCGGTTCGCTGCACATGACCATCCAGACCGCGGTGCTCATCGAGACCCTGGTCGACCTCGGCGCCGAGGTCCGCTGGGCCTCCTGCAACATCTTCTCCACCCAGGACCACGCTGCCGCGGCGGTCGTCGTCGGGCCGCACGGCACCGTCGAGGAGCCCAAGGGCACCCCGGTCTTCGCCTGGAAGGGCGAGTCGCTGGAGGAGTACTGGTGGTGCGCTGAGCAGGCCCTGACCTGGGACGGCGAGCCGACCAACATGATCCTCGACGACGGCGGCGACGCCACCATGATGGTGCTGCGCGGCGCCCAGTACGAGAAGGCCGGCGTGGTTCCGCCCGCCGAGGACGGCGACTCTCACGAGTGGAAGGTCTTCCTGGGCACGCTGCGCGACCGCTTCGAGATTGACAAGACCAAGTGGACTACCATCGCCGAGTCGGTCAAGGGTGTCACCGAGGAGACCACCACCGGCGTGCTGCGCCTGTACCAGCTGGCCGCCGCGGGTGAGCTGGTGTTCCCGGCGATCAACGTCAACGACTCGGTCACCAAGTCCAAGTTCGACAACAAGTACGGCTGCCGGCACTCCCTGATCGACGGCATCAACCGTGGCACCGACGCACTGATCGGCGGCAAGAAGGCGCTGGTGTGCGGCTACGGCGACGTCGGCAAGGGTAGCGCGGAGTCCCTCAAGGGCCAGGGTGCGCGGGTGACCGTCACCGAGATCGACCCGATCAACGCCCTGCAGGCACTGATGGAGGGCTACGACGTGCAGACCGTCGAGCAGGCCATCGGCGATGCCGACATCGTCATCACCACGACAGGCAACAAGGACATCATCACCCTCGAGCACATGAAGGCGATGAAGAACCAGGCCATTCTGGGCAACATCGGCCACTTCGACAACGAGATCGACATGGCCGCGTTGGAGTCCTCCGGCGCGGTGCGCGACAACGTCAAGCCGCAGGTCGACGTGTGGACCTTCCCCGACACGGGCAAGTCCATCATCGTGCTGTCCGAGGGCCGGCTGCTCAACCTGGGCAACGCCACCGGGCACCCGTCGTTCGTGATGAGCAACAGCTTCTCCAACCAGGTGATCGCTCAGATCGAGCTGTGGACCAAGGGCGACGAGTACGACAACGAGGTCTACCGGCTGCCCAAGCACCTGGATGAGAAGGTGGCCCGCATCCACGTCGAGGCTCTGGGCGGCACGCTGACCAAGCTGACCAAGGACCAGGCCGAGTACATCGGCGTCGACGTCGAAGGCCCGTACAAGCCGGACCACTACCGATACTGATCTCTTTCGCGGACAGTCACAAAAGCCCCCATTCCGGCCTGGAAATGGGGGCTTTTGTGTTCGCTCGGATAGGCTTCCCGCCGTGCTGATCGCGATCGAAGGCGTTGACGGCGCCGGCAAGAACACCCTGGCCCAGGGGTTGCGCACGGCGTTCGAGGGGGCCGGGCGGTCGGTGGCCACGTTGGCGTTTCCGCGCTACGGCGTCTCGGTGACCGCCGATGTGGCCGCCGAGGCGCTGCGCGGCAGTCACGGCGACCTGGCGGATTCGGTGTACGCGATGGCGATGTTGTTCGCGCTGGATCGTGCCGGGGCCAAGGACCAGATCGACGTGCTGCTCGGCGGCCACGACGTGGTGATCCTCGACCGGTACGTCGCCTCCAGTGCCGCCTACAGCGCCGCCCGGCTGCATCAGGACGCCGCCGGCGAGGTGGTGGACTGGGTGCGTCGGCTGGAATTCGAGCGGCTCGCGCTTCCCGCCCCGGACTGGCAGGTGCTGCTGGATGTGCCCACCGAACTCGCCGCGCAGCGGGCCCGGCACCGCGAGGACCACGACGCCGCACGCGCCCGGGACAGCTACGAGCGCGACGACGGTCTGCAGCGCCGCACCGGCGAGGTGTACCGCGGCTTGGCCCACGCCGGATTTGCTGGACGCTGGCAGGTAGTCGGCCCGACGGTCGACGCGGCCGCTCTGGCGGCCGATCTGACTGCCGAAATGCGCGGGTAACTCTGCGAAACGCGCGTGTGATAGCCGGGTTTTATCACGATCTGGTGACACCATGTACGCCATGAGGCAAAGGATTCTTGTCGTCGACGACGACGCGTCGCTGGCCGAGATGCTCACCATCGTGTTGCGTGGGGAGGGTTTCGACACCGCGGTCGTCGGTGACGGCACCCAGGCGCTCACCGCGGTGCACGAGCTGCGGCCCGACCTGGTGCTGCTGGACCTGATGCTGCCCGGCATGAACGGCATCGACGTCTGTCGGGTGCTGCGCAAGGACTCCGGTGTGCCGATCGTGATGCTCACCGCCAAGACCGACACCGTCGATGTGGTGCTCGGGCTGGAGTCGGGCGCCGACGACTACATCATGAAGCCGTTCAAGCCCAAGGAGCTGGTGGCCCGGGTGCGGGCCCGGCTCCGCCGCAACGACGACGAGCCGGCCGAGATGCTCTCGATCGCCGACATCGACATCGACGTGCCGGCGCACAAGGTGAGCCGGGGCGGTGAGCAGATCTCGCTGACTCCGCTGGAGTTCGACTTGCTGGTGGCGCTGGCACGCAAACCGCGGCAGGTGTTTACTCGTGAGGTGCTTCTCGAACAGGTCTGGGGATACCGCCATCCGGCCGACACCCGACTGGTGAACGTGCACGTCCAGCGCTTGCGGGCCAAGGTGGAGCAAGACCCGGAGAACCCGACTGTGGTGCTGACCGTCCGAGGAGTGGGTTACAAGGCCGGACCTCCGTGATCCCCACCGGGGAGCGGCGCAAGTGATCTTCAGCTCCAAACGGCGCCCCCGGCGGTCGGGTCCACTGCTGCTCGGCGTGAACACCCTGCGCCGCGCGGTGCAGATCGCCTGGCGACGGTCGCTGCAGCTACGGGTCGTGGTGCTGACGCTGGGGCTGTCGGCAGTGGTCATTCTGGCGTTGGGCTTCGTGCTGACCAGCCAGATCACCGACCGGGTCCTCGACGTCAAGGTTCGGGCGGCCACCGAGCAGATCGCGCGCGCCCGCGTCACGGCCGGCGGCATCGTCGGCGGTGAAGAGGCCCGCTCACTGACGTCGAGCCTGCAACTGGCCCGCAACACGCTGATGTCCAAGACCGACCCGGCGGCCGGCAGCGGAACCGCCGGCGCGTTCGACGCGGTGCTGGTGGTGCTCGGCGAGGGGCCGCGCGCGGCGACCACCGCCGGGCCGGTCGACCAAGTGCCCGCCACCCTGCGCGAATTCGTCAAGGCCGGCCAGGTCAGCTACCAGTACGCGACCGTGCACGTCGAGGGCTTTTCCGGGCCGGCACTGGTGATCGGTACGCCGACGACCTCGCGAATCACCAACCTGGAGCTTTACCTGATCTATCCGCTGGGCACCGAACGCAACACCATCAGCATGGTGCGCGGCACGATCGCCACCGGCGGCCTGGTGCTGTTGGTGCTGCTGGCCGGTATCGCTTTGCTGGTGTCGCGGCAGGTGGTGCTGCCGGTGCGGTCGGCTTCGCGGATCGCCGAGCGGTTCGCCGAGGGGCATCTGTCCGAACGGATGCCGGTGCGCGGTGAGGATGACATGGCGCGCCTCGCGGTGTCGTTCAACGACATGGCCGAGAGCCTCTCGCGTGAGATCACCCAGCTCGAGGAGTTCGGCAACCTGCAGCGCCGGTTCACCTCCGACGTCAGCCACGAACTGCGTACCCCGTTGACCACCGTGCGGATGGCCGCCGACCTGATTCACGACCACAGTGAAGACCTCGAGCCCTCGCTGCGGCGCTCCACCGAACTGCTGGTCAGTGAACTGGACCGGTTCGAGTCCCTGCTCAACGACCTGCTGGAGATCTCCCGCCACGACGCCGGTGTGGCCGAGTTGTCCGTGGAGTCGGTGGACCTGCGCTCGACGGTCAACAGTGCGCTGGAGAACGTGGGGCACCTGGCCGCCGACGCCGACGTCCAACTCAAGGTCGACATGCCCGGCGATCCGGTGATCGCCGAAGTCGATCCGCGCCGGGTGGAACGCATCCTGCGCAACCTGATCGCCAACGCCATCGACCACGCCGAGCACAAGCCGGTGGTGATCCGGATGGCTGCCGATGACGACACGTTGGCCGTCACGGTGCGCGACCACGGAGTGGGGTTGCGACCGGGCGAGGAGAAGCTGGTGTTCAGCCGGTTCTGGCGCGCCGATCCGTCGCGGGTCCGGCGCTCCGGCGGGACCGGGCTGGGCCTGGCGATCAGCGTGGAGGACGCCCGGCTGCACCAGGGCCGGCTGGAGGCCTGGGGTGAGCCGGGCAAGGGCGCCTGCTTCCGGCTCACCCTGCCGCTGGTGCGCGGACACAAGGTCACCACCAGCCCGCTGCCGATGAAGCCGGTGAGCGCCGCCGAGCGGCGGGAGCGTCGTCAGCGGGCCCGCGAGCACGCCGAGAGGATCGGATGATGCGGCGCAACAGGATCGCGACGTGCATACTTGCCGCGGCAGCGGTGGTCGGCGCGCTGGCGGGGTGCGCCGGAGTGCCCAGCAACTCGGCGCCGCAGGCAATCGGCACCGTGGAGGCGCCGCCGCCGTCGGTGCTGCCCAAACCGACCCCGGGCATGGATCCCGATGTGCTGCTGCGGGAATTCCTCAAGGCGACCGCCGATCCGGCCAACCGGCATCGGGCGGCGCGGCAGTTCCTCACCCAGGAGGCCTCCGACTCCTGGGACGACGCCGGTAGCGCGCTGCTGATCGACAACGTGGTGTTCGTCGAGACACGCAGCGCCGGCCGGGTCGCGGTCACCATGCGCGCCGACATGCTGGGCTCGCTGTCGGACATGGGGGTGTTCGAGACCGCCGAGGGCGCCCTGCCGGCTCCGGAGCCGATCGAACTGCTCAAGACCTCCGACGGCTGGCGTATCGACCGGCTGCCCAACGGGGTGTTCCTGGATTGGCAGCAGTTCCAGGCCACCTACAAGCGCAACACGCTCTACTTCGTCGATCCGACCGGCAAGACGGTGGTGCCCGATCCCCGCTACGTGGCGGTGTCCGATCCCGACCAGTTGGCGACCGAACTGGTGTCCAAGCTGATCGCCGGCCCCCGCCCGGAGATGGCCGGGGTGCGCAACCTGTTGGCACCGCCGCTGCGGCTGCGTGGGCCGGTGACCCGTGCCGACGGTGGCAAGAGCGGGGTGGGTCGCGGCTACGGCGGCGCGAAGATCGATCTGGACAGCTTGTCGACAACCGATCCGAACACCAGGCAATTGCTTGCCGCGCAACTCATTTGGACTCTGGCCCGAGCCGACATCAAGGGCCCCTACGTGATCGACGCCGACGGTGCCGCGCTCGATGACCGGTTCCCCGACGGGTGGACGACCTCGGACGTGGCCACCACCGATCCGGGTGCCTCCGACGGTGCCGGCGCCGGGATACACGCACTGGTGGGTGGATCGCTGTTGGTGCTGGATGGGCAGCAGGCCAACCGGGTGCCGGGGGCGTTCGGCCGGGAGCCCGATCAGGAGTCGTGCGCGCTATCGCGCAATGGGCGCCAAGTGGCTTCGGTGGTGGTGCACCCCGGTGACCCCGAGGCCACCTTGTGGATCGGCGACCTCGGGGGCGAGGCGGTGCAGGCGGCCGAGGGGCACACCCTGTCGCGCCCGAGCTGGTCGCTGGACGAGGCCGTGTGGGTGGTGGTCGACGGCAACAACGTGCTGCGGGCCATCCAAGAAGTCGCGACGGGCCGCCCGGCCCGGATCCCGGTGGATTCCGGGGCGGTCTCCGCGCGGTTCCCCGGACCGATCAGCGAGCTGCAACTGTCCCGCGACGGCACCCGGGCGGCCATGGTGATCGGCGGACAGGTGATCCTGGCCGGCGTCGAGCAGATGCCGGGCGGCCAGTTCGTGCTGCACTATCCCCGAAGGTTGGGCTTCGGGCTCGGCTCCTCGGTGGTGTCGCTGAGCTGGCGCACCGGTGACGACATCGTGGTGAGCCGCTCGGACCCCAAACACCCGGTGTCCTACGTCAACATCGACGGGGTGAATTCCGACGCGCCCAACGGCAACCTGCAGTTGCCGGTGTCGACGATCGTCGCCGACCCGTCCACGGTCTATGTGGCCGATCCGCGCGGGGTGCTCGCGCTGTCGTCTGCAGCGGCGGAAGAAGAGCAGAGTTGGTCGCCGCTTGGGCCGTTCATGGTGAGCGGCGCACTGCCCGTACTGCCGGGCTGACCGCCGGCACCGCCGCTCGGCCCGCGCCCACCAGTGGCCGGCGCGCGCCCCACTCTCATGGTCCGCCCACCTCGGGAATGTAGGCAGGGCCAGAAGTCCCGAGTCCGCCGCGCAGGTGCGGGTCTTCGTGCCCTGGTCGCGCCGGTGGGACGCGGAGGATCGTGAAGGGTGCAGGTCCTTTGGGCTCAGCGGGAATTGGGCTCGGGATCGCGAGGGAAGAAAGGGGCCGGACCGTGGATGAACAGCCTGCGGGTCACCCGGACGCCGCGGCGGTTCCGGAGACCATTCGAACCGCGTTGATGCTGGCAGCCCGAGCGCCGTCGGTGCACAACTCCCAACCCTGGCGCTGGCGGGTGGACCAGGCGCCGTCGGCGCCCCGGCTGGACCTGTACGTCGAGCCCGATCTGCAGCTGCGCAACGTCGACCCCGACGGCCGGGGCATGATCTTGAGCTGCGGCGCGGCATTGCACCACTGCGTGGTCGCGTTCGCCGCGTTGGGCCAGCAGGTCAAGGTCCATCGGTTGCCCGACCCGGCACACCCTGACCTGCTGGCCTCGATCGAGCTGGGACCGCGTGGCGCGCAACCCGATCTCTCGCAGGTCGACGTCGCGCTGGCGGCGGCGATCCCGCGGCGTCGCACCGACCGTCGTTACTTCAGCGGCTGGCCGGTGGCCGCCGCCGACATCGCGTTGATGGGCGCGCGAGCGGCCCGGGCGGGAGTGATGTTGCGCCGGGTCGACGCCCTGGACCGGCTGAACGCGGTGGTGGCCCGCGCGGTGTTCGAGCACCGCACCGACTACGAGTACCTCGTCGAGCTGGCGACCTGGAGCGGGCGCTACGGGTCGGTGGCCGGAGTTCCGGCGCACAGCGTGCCGGCCTCAGATGCTGGGGCCCCGATTCCCGGTCGGTTCTTCGCCGGGCCGGTGCTGGCCCAGCCGCCCGGTGCCGTCCCGACCGAGGACCGCGCGGTGATGCTGGCGCTGGGCACCGAGACCGACGACCGGCTGGCACAGCTGCGCGCCGGGGAGGCCACCAGCGTGGTGCTGCTGACCGCGACGGCATTGGGGTTGGCCAGCTGCCCGGTCACCGAGCCGCTGGAGATCGCCGAAACCCGCGCCGCGGTGCGCCGCGACGTCTTCGGGACCAGCGGCTATCCGCAGATGCTGCTGCGGGTGGGCTGGGCTCCGATCAATGCCGATCCGCTGCCGGCGACCCCGCGGCGCTTCCTCAACGACACGGTCCAGTGGCTGGTCGCCGACACCGGCGAGGCCGCAGCGCTAGACGCTGAAGGGCTGGCGCTCTACGCGTGATGCGCACCGTGGTGGTTAGGACACCAGGGGAGCGGACCAGCGCAGCACGGTCCCGCCGCCGGGAGCCGGTGTGACGCTGAAGGTTCCGCCGGCCTGCTCCGCGCGCTGACGCAGGTTGGCCAGGCCGCTGCGGTTGATCACCTCGGGCATCCCGCGGCCGTTGTCGGTCACCTCGATGCTCAGGTCGTCTTCGACCTTGATCTGCACGGTCAACGCGGTGGCCCCCGAATGCCGGACCGTATTGCTGACCGCCTCGGAGACCACCGCCTCGGCGTGATCGGCCAGGCCCGGCTCCACCACCGACAGCGGGCCGACGAACTGCACGGTGGTGTGCAGTCCCGATCCGGAGAATTGGGCCACCGCGTTGTCCAGTCGCTGACGCAACGGTGTCGCCGCGGAGGCGACACCGTGCAGGTCGAAGATCGTGGTGCGGATCTCGCCGATGATCGCCTGGAGGTCGTCGACCGCGTCGGAGAGCCGGTGCTGCACCGCGGCGTCCCGGCTGCGCGGAATGGTGCCCTGCAAGGACAGACCGACGGCGAACAGCCGTTGGATCACATGGTCGTGCAGGTCGCGAGCGATCCTGTCCCGGTCGGTGACCACGTCGAGTTCGTGCATGCGGCGCTGCGTGGTGGCCAGCTGCCAGGCCAATGCGGCCTGATCGGCAAACGCAGCCATCATGTCGAGTTGCTCGGTGTTGAACGGGGGAGTGGTGCTGTGCCGCATCACCACGACCACTCCGGCTACCGCGTCGGCGGCGCGCAGCGGAAGTATCAGGGCGGGCCCGGCCGCACGCACACCGCTCAACGTCAGCCGGTCGACTCGGTGCGGCTCCCGCTTCGAGAAGGCCTCGCCGACCGGGGAACCGGTCACCGGGAGGGTTCCCCCGGACAGGCAAGCCATTGTCGGCCCGATGGTTTCGACCACCAGAAGCTCGCTGACCTCGGCTTCGGCGACGCCCTCGTCCAGCGGGATGGCCACCAGCGCCGACTCGGCACCGGTGAGCTTGCTGGCCTCCTCGGCGATCAACCGGAACACCGTGGAGGGGTCGGTTCCCGACAGCAGTTCGGTCGCGATGCCGTGGGTGGATTCGATCCACGATTGCCGCGCCTTGGCCTGCGCGTACAACCGGGCGTTGGCAATCGCGATCCCAGCGGCGGCGGCCAGCGCCTGAACCAGCACCTCGTCGTCTTCGCTGAACGGCTGTCCGTTGGCCTTCTCGGTGAGGTAGAGATTGCCCACGACCTCGCCGCCCACGCCCACCGGCACGCCGAGGAACGTCCGCATCAATGGATGGTGGGGCGGGAAACCTATGGAGGCTGGATGTTTGGAGAGGTCGTCCAGTCGCAGGGTTTGGGGTTCGTCGATCAGCAGACCGACCACCCCCACCTGCTGGGGCAGCCGGCCGATCTTGACGAACGTGTCGTCGTCGATGCCCTCGTAGACGAACTGCTGCATTCGGCGGTGGCGGTCGTGCACCTCCAGCGCACCGTATTTGGCATCGACCAGATTGGTGGCGGTCTGCACGATGGTGCGCAGTGTTTCGTCGAGCTCCAAGCCCGAGGTAACAGCCAGCATCGCCGCCAGCAGTCCGTCGAGGCGGTCGCGCCCTTCCACGATCTGCTGGACCCGGTCTTGCACGCCGACCAGAAGTTCGCGCAGCTGCAAATGAGAAAGTTTGTCGCGCAGGGGGTTCGGGCCGTCTTCGGGTACGTCGTCAGTCATTCCGCGCGCGCTCGAGTTTAGTGGCGAAGACCGCGGCCTGGGTGCGACGCTCCATGCCCAGCTTCGCCAGCAACCGCGACACGTAGTTCTTGACGGTCTTCTCCGCCAGGAACATCCGGTCGGCGATCTGCTTGTTGGTCAGGCCCTCGGCCAGCAGGCTCAACAGCGTCCGCTCCTGTTCGGACAGGCCCGACAGCGGATCGGGTTTGGCGGCGGCACCGCGCAGCTTGGCCATCAGGGCGGCCGCAGCCCGGTTGTCGAGCAGCGATCGGCCGGCGCCGACCTCCTTGACCGCGCGCGCCAGCTCCATGCCCTTGATGTCCTTGACGATGTAGCCGCTGGCCCCGGCCAGGATCGCGTCGAGCATCGCCTCGTCAGAGGTGAAGGACGTCAGGATCAGGCACCGCAGCTCGGGCATCCGCGACAGCAGGTCACGGCAGAGTTCGATGCCGTTGCCGTCCGGCAGCCGGACATCGAGCACCGCAACATCGGGGCACAGCGCGGGTATGCGGGCGAGGGCTTCGGCCACCGAACCGGCCTCACCGACCACGTCCAGTTCGGGGTCGGCGCCCAGCAGGTCGATCAGGCCGCGCCGTACCACTTCGTGATCGTCCACCAGAAAGACCCTGACCACATCGCGTCCTCTCACCCGAAGCCGTCGTCGCGGCGCGCACGCAGGCACTGCCCACGGTAGCGGCGACATCGGCGGATTCACAGGGCACAAAGCCCCGATCCGCGCACGGGTCGCTCATCGGGGGTGAACTACGCTTCATGCCACTCGGTCCGGACGTAGGAGAACGAAGTGGACGCCTCTGCCCTCAACGCGTTGTTCGACCTGACCGGACGCACCGCCATCGTGACCGGCGGCACTCGTGGCATCGGATTGTCGGTCGCGCATGGACTGGCCGCAGCCGGCGCCAAGGTGGTGGTGGCCAGCCGCAAACCCGACGCCTGCGAGCAGGCCGCGGAGCAACTGCGCCAGGCCGGCGCGCAGGCCCTCGGTGTGCCCACCCACCTCGGTGACGTCGATGCGATCCAGGCGCTGGTCGACGCCACGGTCGAGCGGTTCGGCGGGGTGGACATCGTCATCAACAACGCTGCAAACGCGCTCGCGCTGCCGTTGGGCGAGATCACCCCGGAGGCGTTGACCAAGTCGTTCGCGGTCAACCTGCAAGGACCGGTCTTCCTGGTTCAGGCGGCGCTGCCGCATCTTCGCAAGAGCGAGCACGCCGCAATCGTGAACGTGGTGTCGGCCGGCGCCTTCGTCTATTCGCCGGCGACATCGATGTACTCGGCAGCCAAGGCCGCCATGGTTTCCTTCACTCGGTCCATGGCCGCCGAGCTCGCATCCTCGCGGATCCGGGTCAACGCCATCGCCCCCGGGCCGGTCGATACGGACATGGTGCGCAACAACCCGCCGGAGTTCATCGCGGCGCTGCGGGGCGCCACCCTGCAGCAGCGCATTGCCGAACCCGACGAAATGGTCGGTCCGGTACTGCTTCTGGTCTCCGATGCGGGCAGCTACATCACCGGCCAGACCATCCACGCCGACGGTGGGATGGTGGCGCGGTAGAGCTTCGGCTACGTGTTGCGCTTGGCGGCGCGCAATGCCTCGGCCGCGCCGCCCAAAAACGGGGTGATGATGTCCACCGGTAGCGGGAACACCACGGTGGAGTTCTGGTCGGCCCCGAGTTCCAAAAGGGTTTGCAGGTAACGCAGTTGCAGTGATGCCGGATTCTGCGAAAGCCGCTCGGCGGCCTGGCTGAGTTCCTCGGAAGCCTGTAGCTCGCCGCGGGCGTTGATCACCTTCGCCCGGCGCTCGCGTTCGGCCTCGGCCTCGCGGGCCATCGCCCGTTGCATCGACTCGGGGATCTCCACGTCCTTGATCTCGACCACCCGCACCTGCACGCCCCACGGCTCGGTCTGCTTGTCGATGATCGTGCGCAGGTCGGCGTTGAGGTCGTCGCGGTGTGCCAGCAACGTGTCCAGATCGGCTCGGCCCAACAACGAACGCAGCGTGGTCTGGGCGATCTGCGAGGTGGCCACGGCGTAGTTCTCCACCTCCATGATCGCCTTGAGCGGGTCGGTGACCTGGAACATCACCACGGCGTTCACTCGGGCCGGAACGTTGTCGCGGGTGATCACCTCCTGCGGGGGGATGGTCAGGGTCACCACCCGCTGGTCGACCCGAATCATTTTGTCCACCAAGGGGAACAGCACCTTCAGTCCCGGCTGGTAGAGCGGGCGGGCGTGGCCCATCCGAAACACCACGCCGCGTTCGTACTCGCGCACCACATTCAGCGCGAAATATGCCAGCACGGCCAGTGCCACGACGGCCAATACCAGCGCGGTGATCAGTCCCTCACTCACTTGAGCTGCTGCCTCCTGCTCGACGCGTCGTCGGAAAAGCTGCCCCACCGGGTGGAGTACCGGTCGATCGCGGCCTCGACCTTCAACGCCTGATCTTCGGCGACCGATCGGTGCGGCCGGTCGTCGGGTGCGTTACTCGGGGTGTTCCACAGGTGACGCAGCAGGGGAAAACTGCCGGCTGCCACCACGGCGATCGTCGCGGTCAACACCAGTACATCGGCGGCCGAGTGGTTCACGAAAAGCGTCGCCGCCGGCAGGATGATCCCGAAGCCTGCTACCGCACAGGCGATGCCGCGGTGAAACCGACCGGTTTCCGAGTGCGGCCACGGGTCCACCGCCCGGCTGATCTCTCTGCCGTGGGGCGAGGTGGTGCAGGTCTGCTTGACCGGGCAGGCGTTGCAGATCGACGGCGTGGCCCGGTAGCGCATCACGCGGTTGTCCGGGTCGAACGAGGTGGGCCAGAGCCACTGATCCTGCGGGCACTTCCACGCGTCATGGTCGTCGTGGTAGACGAACTTGCCGGTGCGCCACTGCGCGGCGCGTTCGGAGGTCCGCTGGGCCATCCGGTCGAAGCCCCAGGCGAAAGCCAGCAACAGCAGTGCGTAGCCGGCAACCAGCCACACCCACGTCGCCGGACCGGTCATGCTCAGCCCTTGCCTGCAGCCACGGAGTCTGCCGGGACCTCGACGTAGAGCGGGTTCTCGGGCAACTCGTCGACCGTCTCACCGGAGCGGAAGTTGCGCAGCGCAATCCAGGCGATCCACACGAAGGGCACCACGCCGGCAAGAATCAGGATCGCATCACCGGGCAGGCGCATCCATTCCAGCAGTGCGTTGCCGGGCTGGGTGATGTAGCCCAGCGAGCGCGCCTCGAAGTAGCCGGCGTTGACCGAGTGGAACAACTGCAGCACGCCCAGCGGCAGCAGGGTGACGAACACCATCCACGCGAGTCCGATGTTCATGCCCCAGAACGAGATCCGGGCCAGCTTGTTCGGCCACTTGTCGGCCGGGATCACGTAGCGGAAGGCGAACATCGCCAGCGCCACCGCGAGCATGCCGTAGACCCCGAACATCGCGGCGTGCGCGTGGTTGGCGGTCAGTGCGGTGCCGATTTCGTAGTAGGACACCACCGGCAGGTTGATCAGGAATCCGAAGATGCCTGCGCCCAGGAAGTTCCAGAACCCGACCGCGACCAGGAACATCACCGCCCAGCGGGCCGGGAAGTTGTTCTGCTCACCGGCTTCCTGACGAGCACCCAGCTGCAGGAAGGCCCAGGCCTCCACGGTCAGGAAGGTCAGCGGGATGACTTCGGCGGCGGAGAAGAACGCGCCCAAGGCCATGTGCTCCACCGGTGTGCCGGAGAAGTACAGGTGGTGCATGGTGCCGATCACGCCGCCGGCGGAGTACAAGATGATGTCGAGGAAGATGACCAGCAGCGCGACGCGTTCGCGCACCACTCCGAGCTGAACGAAGATGTAGGCCACCATCGCGGTGGTGAACAGCTCCAGGAAGTCCTCCACCCACAGGTGCACCATCCAGAACCGCCAGAAGTCGGCGACCGAGAAGTGCGTCTCACTGCCGGCCAGCAGGCTGGCCGCGTAGAACGTTGGGATGGCCAGCCCGGTGAAGAAGAACATCCAGGGCAGGTTCATCTTCGAGGTGGTGGCCAGCTTCGCGCGCATGCCACGCCAGATGATGACGATCCACAAGAACAGGCCGACGATCAGCAGCACCTGGAACAGTCGCGGCAGGTCCAGGAACTCCCACTGCTGGGAGAACACGGTGCCGGGCTTGATCACCCCGAAGATCGACAGCGCCTCGAAGATCAGCGAACCGAACACCACCACGGCCAGCGCGCCGAGCAGTCCGTACACCAGGACCGACTGCTTGCCGGGTTCGCGGCGAGTGATGAAGGGCACCAGGAAGATTCCGCCGGCTAGGAACGCCGCCGCAGTCCAGAACAGTGACAGTTGCAGGTGCCAGGTTCGGGCCAGGTTGTAGGGGAGGATCTTCGCGAGGTCGATCCCGTAGAACTCCGACAGATCCGCTCGATAGTGCTCGACTGCGCCGCCGAGCAGGACTTGGGCCAGGAACAGCACGGCGACAACGGCGAAGATCCAGATCGCGGCGCGCTGCGAGCGGGTCAGCGGCACCTCGCCGGGCTGGCGGAAGTGCAGCTTGGTCATCTCGGTGCCGTGCCAGCCGATGTTCTGGCTCCAGCGACCGTAGACGGTGAACATGATGCCGATGCCGCCCAACAGCATGATCAGCGACAGCACCGACCAGACCACCACCGATCCGGTGGGCCCGTTGTCGACGCGGGGCTCTGAGGGCCAGTTGTTGGTGTAGCTGTAGTTGTGGCCGGGCCGATCGGCGGCCGCCGCCCACGCGGTCCAGGCGAAGAACGAGGTCAGATCGCGGATCTCGCCGGGGTCGGTGATCATGTGCGGCAGCAGGCCGTACTTGGTGGAGGCTTCGCCGAAGTAGGCGGCGTAGTGCTCCTCGATGTCGTTGAACGCCTGGACCTGTTTGTCGGTGAACACCAGTGTCTTGGTGTCGGCGTTGTAGCGGTTGGTCCGGAATTCGGTGACCACCTCGTCGTGCGGGTTCGTCACGCCTTGGGCCTTGAACTGATCGGTGACGTCTTCGGTGGCCAGCCGCAGGTATTCGGCGGTGTAGTCCGGGCCCAGGTAGGCGCCGTGTCCCAGCACCGAGCCGTACTGCATGAGGCCGCGGGCCTGGTAGAGCTGTTGGCCGCGGGTGATGTCGGCACCGGAGAACAGCTCCTGGCCGGATTCGGTAACGACCTTGTCCGGCATCGGCATTGACGCCGTGTACGTGCGGTAGGCCAGGATGCCCATCACCAGGAAACCGAAGATCATGACCAGGGCCACGCCCTGGGCCCAGCCCTTGCCGACCAGCGCTTCGGCGCGGCCGGATTCGGTGGTGGGCGCGCCCACCTGTGTCGCATCGGTGCTCATGGACGGACGCTAACAGTATCGAGGATGAAAATTCGCGAAACTGTTAGTGCCCTCACGAATTTGGGGTCTGGCGTTAGTTTCTCTGTGGACTAAATGCCCCTTGACGCCGAGGTACGACATACCGTAGTAGCGGTCCGCTGTGCGGGCCGGAAAGGACACCGCCATGCCCCGACTCCGCGAGATCCCGCGCGCCGAAGTGACCGACGAGCAGATCCTGTTCTTCTACGACCGGCTGTTCGGCGCGGGCGTAGATCCCCTGGACCCCCTAGACGCCGATGCACCTGCGACGGCTCCGGGCAGCCACCGCACCATCCACGGGACACCGGGGGACTGGTGGACGGTGTTCGCGCAGGCGCCGCAGGTGTTCTCCCATGCCGTGCGCGGTTTCGCCCTGTATCGCAACGCCTCGCTGGACCCGTTGTTGCGCGAACTCGGTCAGGCTCGGGCCGGTTATGCGCGCGGCAGCCAGTTCGTGTTCTCCCAGCACTGCAAGCAGATGCGTTCGCTGGGCATGTCCGAGGAGAAGATCGCCGCGTTGCCGTCCTGGCAGGTCAGTGACGCCTTCTCCGGGCTCGAGCGCGCGGTCCTGGCCTACACGGATGCCCTGGTCTACGACGGCGGGCGGGTGTCCGACGAGATCTTCGCGGTGCTGCAGGCGAACCTGTCCGACCGCGAGATCATGGAGTTGACCTACATCACCTGCATGTATGACATGCACGCCACCATCTGTCGTGCGCTGAAGCTGGAGTTCGACGACCGCCCGGAGCTGATCGTGGAGGTCCAGGCACCCGAGGGGGCCGCGGTGGCCGACCTGTCGGCCGACCTGGCGGGCGGCTAGGACCGGACCAGTTGTCACACCCCGGGGGAAGCATCACCCTTGTGCTTGACGCGGTGCTTCCCCTGCAGTGCGGGGGCTGCGGTGCGCCCGGGACCCGATGGTGCGCCGCCTGCGCTGCGCAGCTGGCCGTCGGGCCGGACGAACCGCGGGTGATCGCCCCGCGGCTGGATCCGCAGGTGCCGGTGTTCGCACTGGGCCGCTACGCCGGGGCCCGCCGGCAGGCGATTGTCGCGGTCAAGGAACGCGGACGCAGCGACCTCATCGTTCCGCTGGCGGCGGCGATGGAGGCCGCGCTGCGGCGGCTGCTGTGCTGGCAGATGGTGGGCCTGCCGCTGACGATCATCCCGGCGCCCACCCGGCGCAGCGCTGCGCGGCGGCGCGGGGGCGATCCGATCGCGCGGATCGCCGCGGCGGCGGCGGGCGGCCATCACGGGATGGCGGTGGTGCCGGCGCTGCGGATGCGGGCACTGACCCGCGACTCGGTCGGCCTGGGCAGCGGCGCCCGAGAGCGCAACATCGCCGGCCGAGTACTGCTGCGCCGGCGTGGGCTGGCGGACTTCTCCGGAGCGGGTGATGTCCTGATCGTCGACGACGTCGTGACCACCGGCGCCACCCTGGCCGAGTCGGTGCGGGTGCTGCGTCACGCCCGGGTGAGGGTTTGCGCCGCGCTTGTGATCGCTTCGGTATGAGACGGGTGTCAAATGGGTGCGCCAAACCGGTGGCAGTTATCCGGCGGCATGGCTACGGTCGTCATCAAGGGCCGGGGGACCTTGAGAGAACGTGGTCGAGACGACAGGAGAGTGTCGAGCATGGCAAATCAATTTGTGGAAACCAGCGCGGCGTCAGTCGACGTGGACGAGCGACCCGATCAGTCGGGCGCGGAGATCGTGGTCAAGGGCCGTAACGTCGAGATTCCAGACCATTTCCGGGTTTACGTCGCGCAGAAGCTGGCCCGCGTAGAGCGGTTGGACCGCTCGATTCGCCTGTTCGACGTCGAACTCAAGCACGCCAATAATCGACGCCAGCGAAAATCCTGCCAGCAGATCGACATCACCGCGCACGGCCGCGGCCCGGTGGTCCGAGGGGAGGCCCGCGCCGACAGTTTCTATGCCGCGTTCGAGGCCGCGATCGACCGACTGGAGAGCCGGTTGCGCCGCGACAAGGGCCGCCGCAACGTCTCCTACGGCGACAAGACTCCACAGTCGGTGGCCGAGGCCACCGGTGTCACCAACTTGGACCCGGAGTTCCTCGCCGGCGCATTCAACCGGGACGGCACCGCCGAACCCGACCACCGCGAAGCGGTCGGGCACAGCGACGGCCACGAGCATGAGCCTGGCCAGGTGGTGCGCACCAAGGAACACACCGCGACGCCCATGTCGGTCGACGACGCGCTCTACGAGATGGAGCTCGTCGGCCACGATTTCTTCCTGTTCCAGGACAAGGAGACCGACCAGGCATCGGTGGTCTACCGTCGGCACGCCTACGACTACGGCTTGATCCGTCTGGTCTGAGGTCGCAGCCTTCTGGGAGCTGCGTTGGCGGCGCGTTACCGCCCTTGGCAACGGTGTCACCTACCATGGGTGACGCTCGTAATGCCGAAGACTGAGTAGGGGACATAGCCGTGCTGTCCAAGTTGCTGCGTTTTGGTGAAGGCCGCATGGTCAAACGGCTCCGAAAGGTAGCGGACTACATCGACACCCTCTCCGGGGACGTCGAGGCGCTCACCGACGCGGAGTTGCGCGCCAAGACCGATGAGTTCCGCCAGCGGCACGCCGACGGCGAGTCCCTCGACGACCTGCTGCCCGAGGCATTCGCGGTGGCCCGCGAGGCGGCGTGGCGGGTGCTGACCCAGCGGCCGTTCCACGTGCAGCTGATGGGTGGCGCGGCGCTGCACTACGGCAACGTCGCGGAGATGAAGACCGGTGAGGGCAAGACCCTGACCTGTGTGCTCCCGGCCTACCTCAACGCGATCTCCGGCAAAGGCGTCCACGTCGTCACCGTCAACGACTACCTGGCCAAGCGCGACAGTGAGTGGATGGGCCGTGTGCACCGGTTCCTCGGCCTGGAGGTCGGGGTGATCTTGTCGCAGATGACCCCGGACGAGCGGCGCGTCGCCTACAACGCCGACGTCACCTACGGCACCAATAACGAGTTCGGCTTCGACTACCTGCGCGACAACATGGCGCATTCGCTCGAACAGCTGGTGCAGCGCCCGCACAATTTCGCCATCGTCGACGAGGTCGACTCCATCCTGATCGACGAGGCCCGCACCCCGCTGATCATCTCCGGGCCGGCCGACGGCAGCTCCAACTGGTACTCCGAGTTCGCCCGGATCGTGCCGTTGATGGAGAAGGACGTCCACTACGAAGTGGACCTGCGCAAGCGCACCATCGGTGTGCACGAGCTCGGGGTGGAGTTCGTCGAGGACCAGCTCGGAATCGAGAACCTCTACGAGGCCGCCAACTCGCCGCTGGTCAGCTACCTCAACAACGCCCTCAAGGCCAAGGAGCTGTTCAACCGCGACAAGGACTACATCGTCCGCAACGGCGAGGTCTTCATCGTCGACGAGTTCACCGGCCGCGTGCTGGTGGGCCGGCGCTACAACGAGGGTATGCACCAGGCCATCGAGGCCAAGGAGCGGGTGGAGATCAAGGCCGAGAACCAGACCCTGGCCACCATCACCCTGCAGAACTACTTCCGCCTCTACGACAAGCTCGCCGGCATGACCGGTACCGCCGAGACCGAGGCTGCCGAGCTGCACGAGATCTACAAGCTGGGTGTGGTGCCGATCCCGACCAACAAGCCGATGGCGCGCCTGGACCAGATCGACCTTATCTACAAGACCGAGGAGGCCAAGTTCCTCGCGGTCGTCGACGATGTCGCCGAGCGCTACGAGATCGGCCAGCCGGTGCTGATCGGCACCACCAGCGTGGAGCGCTCGGAGTACCTGTCCAAGCAGCTGACCAAGCGTCGCGTCCCCCACAACGTCCTCAACGCCAAGCAGCATGAGCGCGAGGCGCACATCATCGCCGAGGCGGGCCGGCGTGGCGCGGTCACGGTGGCCACCAACATGGCCGGCCGCGGCACCGACATCGTGCTCGGCGGCAACGTCGACTTCCTGGCCGACCAGCGGCTGCGGAACCAGGGTCTGGACCCGGTGGAGACCCCGGATGAGTACGAGGCCGCCTGGGACGAAGCGCTCAACGCGATCAAGGCGGAGGCGGCCGCCGAGGCCGAGGAAGTGATCGAGGCCGGCGGCCTGTACGTGCTGGGCACCGAGCGCCACGAGTCGCGCCGTATCGACAATCAGCTGCGCGGCCGCTCCGGCCGCCAAGGGGACCCGGGCGAATCGCGGTTCTACCTGTCGCTGGGTGACGAGTTGATGCGACGGTTCAACGGTGCGGCGCTGGAGTCGCTGCTGACCCGGTTGAACCTGCCCGACGACGTGCCGATCGAGGCCAAGATGGTCACCCGGGCGATCAAGAGCGCCCAGACCCAGGTCGAGCAGCAGAACTTCGAGATCCGCAAGAACGTCCTCAAGTACGACGAGGTGATGAACCAGCAGCGCAAGGTGATCTACGCCGAGCGCCGCCGCATCCTCGACGGGGAGAACCTGGCCGAGCAGGCCCACGACATGCTCGTCGACGTGATCACCGCCTACGTCGACGGTGCCACCGCCGAGGGCTACGCGGAGGACTGGGACCTCGAGCAGCTGTGGACGGCGCTGAAGACCCTGTACCCGGTGGGGATCGACTATCACGAACTGCTGCACGCCGACGACATCGGCGAGGCCGATGATCTGACTCGCGAAGAACTGCTCGCGGCGCTGCTTGCCGACGCCGAGAACTCCTACGCGGCGCGTGAGGCACAGGTCGACGAGACTGCTGGGGCCGGCGCCATGCGAGAGCTGGAACGCGGTGTGCTGCTGAGCGTTCTCGACCGCAAGTGGCGCGAGCACCTCTACGAGATGGACTACCTCAAGGAGGGCATCGGCCTGCGGGCGATGGCGCAGCGTGACCCACTGGTCGAATACCAGCGAGAAGGCTTCGACATGTTCCGCGGCATGCTGGACGGGCTCAAGGAGGAGTCGGTCGGCTTCCTGTTCAACGTCGCCGTCGAGGCCGTTCCGAAGCAGACGGTGGCGCCGGTGGACGCCCCCGAGGGGCTGGCAGAGTTCGGGTTGCGCGCCAAGGGAATCGACGGCGCCAACGGTGCTGACGGCGCCGACGGTACGGCGGGGCTGACCTATTCGGGTCCCGACGAGGACGGCTCCGCGCAGGTGCGCGGGGGCCGCGACCTGCAACCGGCCGGAGCAAACAACCCCCAGTCTCGCCGGGAGCGCCGCGAGGCGGCCCGCCGCGAAGGCCGGGGGCCCCGGTTGCCGAAGGTGCCCCGCAAGAGCTGAGGTTTGCGCGCTCAGCCGATGGCGCCGATCCGTCCCCCGCTAGCCGATGTGCAGCGCGACGATCTGCCAGGCTGGGCCGTTTCCGGTCCGTGGAATGGACTCGACGCGGCAGGCCAGCGCATGTGTGCGCCGCCCGCGCCGGTAGGTGCCGAAAACCTCCACCGCGCTGGCCGGTTCGCCCGAGCCCGCCGGTTGCACCCGCACCCGCTGCAGGATGGCCGGCTCAACCCGGCCCGCCTGCGTGGCCAGGCGGGCCGACACCACTGAGTCGGCCAATCCGGCGGCAAGCAGCGGATGCAGATGCCTCGACGGCCGGCGCCCGTCCACCACTTCCAGGACCCGGCGCAGCGCCGCGTCGGCGAACACCGCTGCCGACTGCAGCGCGGCCGGTAAGACGTTGCGCGTGGGTCGATCGGGCCGTGTTCGCGGGGGATGCCAGTGGCGGGGTCGGGCCGACGGCGAGGATGCGGGAGGGTGCGCGGGCCGACACGGCATGGTCGGGCGGGCAGGCGGTTCGTAGTCGAGCATCGGCGCGACGGCCGAGCGCGGCAGTGGGGTCGGATCGGTGGGCACGGCAGCTCTCCAGGGTCGGTCCGGGGTGGCGGGCCTGCTGGAGAGTGGCAGGGCGTGTGCGGCGATCATCGCACAATCGCGGCTGCCGCGTATCCGCGTGCGCCGGCGCCCAGCGGCGGGCTACCGTGAGCGGCAGTGTTTTTCTCCGATCCGGGACTGGTGCGGTGCCCGGCCGGATCGAGCCAGAAAGGAGGACGGGCCACGATGGTGAACCGGCTATCGGCGTCGGAAGCCTCTTTCTATCGGCTGGAGAACACGACGACGCCGATGTACGTGCAGTCGCTGTTCATTCTGCGTAACCCGCGGGGCGGCTTGAGCTACGACAAACTGCTGGAGACCGTCGAGCAACGGCTGCCACAGATCCCGCGCTATCGGCAGAAGATTCGCGAAGTCACCATGAGCCTGGCCCGCCCGGTGTGGGTGGACGACCACGAGTTCGACATCACCTACCACGTAAGGCATCTCGCGGTGCCGTCTCCTGGCAGTGATCGACAGCTGCACGAGCTGATCGCCCGATTGGGGCAACAACCGCTGGATCGCGCCCGTCCGCTGTGGGCGACCTATCTGATCGAGGGGTTGGCCGACAACCGGATCGCCATCTACATCAAGTCGCACCAGGCGCTGGTCCACGGCATGGCGGCCCCGGCGATGGGGCACGTCCTGGTCGACCGGACCCAGCGCCCACCGCCGTTCGATGAGGATATCTGGGTGCCGCGCGACGAGCCCGGCGCCGTCGAGCTGGTGCTCGGTGCGGTCGGGGACTGGGTGGCGGCTCCGCGCACCCAACTGCAGGCGGTCGGGTCGACGGTCGGCAGCCCGCTGACCTGGGCGGGCCGCAAGGCGTTCGATGCGGCTCGCGCCATCGCACGCGGCGCGGCCCCGCGCAGCCCGCTCAACACCCAGGTCTCGCAGAACCGCTTGTTCACGGTGGCTCGCGGTTCGCTGGAGGATTATCGAACGGTACGAGCCCGTTACGGCTGCGCCATCAACGACGTGGTGCTCGCCGTGGTCACCGGGGCGTTGCGGAACTGGCTGCTGGCCCGCGGCGAGCCGGTCGGGTCGACGCGCACGGTACGGGCGCTGGCACCGTTGTCGGTGTACCCGGACCACGAATTCGACTCTGCGGGCCAACCTATCGGTGCGGTCACGCCGTTCCTGGTCGACCTTCCTGTCGGAGAACCGAATCCGGTAGTACGGCTCTCCCAGATTGCCTACGCCACCGAATCGCATCCCACCTCGACCGGGCTGGTGGACGCCCGCACCATCTTGACCGTGGCGGGCTTCGCCCCGCCGACCCTGCACGCGATGGGCGTTCGGGTCGCGACCGCGTTCGCCGGGTTCTCCGGGCGGGTGTTCAACCTGCTGATCACCAATGCGCCGGGCGCGCAGCGACAGCTCTACGTCTGCGGCGCGAAGCTGCTCGAGACCTACAGTGTGCCCCCGTTGTTGCCGAACAAGGCGTTGACGATCGGGGTGACGTCCTACAACGGCACGCTCTATTTCGGGGTGAATGCCGACCGCAAGGCGATGAGTGACGTAGGAATGGTCTCGGCACTACTGGATGAGGCGCTGGCCGAACTGCTGGAGGCAGCACAGTGAGCGAGGACGAATTCGAAGCCGCTAAGCGGCGGCTCGCCGATGACGTGTACGAAAAGGAATTGCTGCGTCTGCAAAGCGAATTCGTCAAACTCCAGGAATGGGTCCGCGATACCGGCACCCGGGTGGTGGTGCTCTTCGAGGGCCGTGATGCCGCAGGCAAGGGCGGCGTTATCAAGCGCATCACCGAATACCTGAGCCCGCGTACCGTGCGGATCGCGGCACTTCCGGCCCCCACCGAGCGCGAACGGGGGGAGTGGTACTTCCAGCGCTACGTCGCGCACTTGCCGGCGCGCGGTGAGATCACGCTCTTCGACCGATCCTGGTACAACCGGGCCGGGGTGGAGAAGGTGATGGGATTTTGTACGCCCGAGGAGCACGCGCAGTTCCTGAAGCAGGCCCCGGTCTTCGAGCAGTTATTGATCGACGACGGAATCCTGTTGCGCAAGTACTGGTTCTCGGTCTCGCAGGCAGAGCAGCTGCGCCGGTTCCGTAAGCGGCGCAACGACCCGCTGCGGCAGTGGAAGTTGTCGCCGATGGATCTTGAGGCGCTGCACCGCTGGGAGGACTACTCCCGGGCCCGCGACGAGATGATGGCCCGCACCGATACGGCGTCCAGCCCCTGGTATGTGGTCGAGTCTGAGGTGAAGACCCACGCGCGGTTGAACATGATGTCGCACCTGTTGGAGTCCATTCCGTATCGCGAGGTGGAGCGCCAACGGGTGGATTTGCCGAAGAAGCCCATCGTCACCGGCTTTTACGAGCGGCCCGACCGCAGCCTCTATCGCTATGTGGACGACTACGCCGCCACGCTGCTGGGCGACGCGTGACCCGCAGCGCCCGGCTTCGCCGCGCTCGCGATCGCGGCTAAGGTCTGATGGCCGTGACCCGCAGCGCCCGGCTTCGCCGCGCTCGCGATCGCGGCTAAGGTCTGGTCACATGCGGGTATACATCCCGGCGACGCTGGCCATGCTGGCCCAACTGGTTGCCGACGGTTCATTGCGTCCGGTCAGCGGGACCGCGTTCGCGGTGACCCCGGCGCTGCGGGAGGCCTACGCCCACGGCGACGACGACGAACTGGCCGAGGTCGCGCTGGGGGAGGCCGCGCTGGCCTCGCTGCGGTTGCTCGGTGGTGCGGACGCCGATTCGGCCGGCGAGAAGCTGCCCACGCGCCGGGCGGTGCTGGTCGCCGAGGTCGAGGGGGCTGCCGCCCGCCCCGATCTGGATACCGCCGTGGTGCGGCTGGCCGGGCCGGTCGCAATCACCGACGTGGTCGCGGCGTATGTGGACAACGCTGCCGCCGAGCCGGCTGTGCTCGCGGCAATGGCGGTGATCGACGACGCCGACCTCGGCGACGAGGACGCCGAGCTGACCGTCGGCGACGCTCAGGACCACGACCTGGCCTGGTATGCCACCCAGGAGCTGCCGTTCCTGCTCGACCTGCTCTGACCTCGCGCGGCTGGCGCCTCGCGCAAGTTACGGTACCGTAGGTTTAGTGAGCAAGAAGCATTCGGCGATCGTCGCCCACATCGGTGACACCAAGCGGCCGACCGCCGTGGGGGCCGACCGTCACCCGGTCTGGAATGCGGTGCGCCGCATCGCAACACAGATCACCACCCCGCTGTTGCCCGACGACTATCTGCGATTGGCCAACCCGTTGTGGTCGGCCCGGGAACTGCGTGGACGGGTGGTGGAGGTCCGGCGCGAGACCGGGGATTCGGCAACACTGGTCATCAGGCCCGGCTGGGGGTTCCAATTCGACTACCGGGCCGGCCAGTACATCGGCATCGGGCTGCTGGTCGACGGTCGATGGCGTTGGCGTTCTTACTCGCTGACCTCGCCGCCGGTGACCGGTTCTCGCACCATTTCCATCACCGTCAAGGCGATGTCGGAAGGTTTCCTGTCCAGCCACCTGGTGGACGGCGTCGCTCCGGGGACCGTGGTCCGGCTGGCCGCCCCGCAGGGGGAGTTCGTATTGCCCGACCCGGCGCCGGCCACGGTGCTGTTCGTCACCGCCGGCTCCGGGATCACGCCGGTCATGGCGATGTTGCGCTCGCTGGCTCGGCGCGGCGCCATCGCCGACGTCGTCCACCTGCATTCGGCGCCCACGGCAGCCGACACGCTGTTCGCCGATGAGTTGGCCGCTTTGGCACGCGACCATCCCGGCTACCGGCTGCTGCTGCGCACCACTCGCGACCAGGGCCGGCTGGAGCTGCGGGGACCCGAAACCCTGGACGCCGAGGTGCCCGACTGGCGTGAGCGCCAGACCTGGGCGTGCGGGCCGGCGGCGATGCTCGGCGACGCCGAACGCGTCTGGGCCGCTGCGGGGATCGCCGACCACTTGCATGTCGAGCGGTTCGCGGTGGCGCGTACCGCGACGGCCGAGGGCGGGGGCATGGTGACCTTCGCGGCCAGCGGCAAGAGCGTTGCGGCGGATGCGGCAACGACGCTGCTCGAGGCCGGCGAGAGCGCCGGGGTTCTGATGCCGTTCGGGTGTCGGATGGGCATCTGCCAGTCATGCGTGGTGACGCTGGTGGCGGGACAGGCGCGTGATCTGCGCAGCGGTGCCGACCACGAGCCGGGGACCCGTGTGCAGACCTGTGTCAGCACGGCCGCCGGCGATTGCGAGCTCGACGTCTAATGATTACCCGCTGGTAACCTACGGAGTCGTAGGTTACGATAGCGTAGGTGCAGACGGTAATGCGTTTCCGAAAGGCGGTCTGATGGCGGTAACCGACGTCGAGGTGTTTGCGCACCTCAGCGACGCCGACGTGGCGAACCTCGCCGCGGAACTGGACGCCATCCGCAGAGACGTCGAGGCGAGTCGAGGCGAACGCGACGCCCGCTACATCCACCGCACCATCGCCGCCCAGCGGGCGCTCGAGGTGACCGGCCGGGTGCTGCTGGCGGCCGGTAACCGGCGCTGGGCGCGCTGGGCCGGTACCGCCACCCTGGGCGTGGCCAAAATCGTCGAGAACATGGAGATCGGCCACAACGTCATGCACGGGCAGTGGGACTGGATGAACGATCCAGAGATCCACTCCTCCGGCTGGGAGTGGGACATGGCCGGTGTCTCCAAGCACTGGCGCTTCACCCACAACTTCGCCCACCACAAGTACACCAACATCCTCGGGATGGACGACGATGTGGGTTACGGCGTAATCCGGGTGACTCGAGACACTCGCTGGCAGCGCTTCAACCTGCTCAACCTGTTCTACAACGCCATGTTGGCGATCGGGTTCGAGTGGGGAGTCGCATTGCAGCACTTGGAGATCGGCAAGATCTTCAAAGGCCGCGACAGTCGCCAGGCCACCCTGGTCCGGCTGCGGGAGTTCGGCGACAAAGCTGGCCGGCAGGTGTTCAAGGACTACGTTGCGTTTCCGGCCCTGACCTCGCTGTCGCCCGGCGCGACGTTCGCCTCGACGGTAAAGGCCAACGCGATCGCCAATGTGATCCGCAACGTGTGGGCCAATGCGATCATCTTCTGCGGTCACTTCCCCGACGGCGCAGAGAAATTCACCAAGACCGACATGGTCGGCGAGTCGAAGGGGCAGTGGTATCTGCGGCAGCTGCTGGGCAGCGCCAACATCGATGCCCGGCAGCCGATGCGGTTCATGAGCGGAAGCCTGTCGCACCAGATCGAACACCATCTGTTCCCCGATCTGCCGAGCAACCGCTACCCGGAGATCGCGGTGCGGGTGCGCGCGGTGTGCGAGAAGTACGACCTGCCCTACACCTCCGGGCCGTTCCTGGTGCAGTACGCCAAGACGTGGCGCACCATCGCCAAACTGTCACTGCCGGACCGCTTCCTGCGCGACACCGCCGACGATGCGCCCGAGACCCGCAGCGAGAGGATGTTCGCCGAGCTGGGGCCGGAGTTCTCTCAGAATGACCCGGTGACCGGCCGTCGTCGTGGGCTTAAGACCGCCATCTCGGCGGTTCGCGGATGGCGTCGTGACAAGCGGATGGACCAGGCCGCCTGATTCACCCGCGCGTTGCCGGGTCGCGGTAGACAGCGGCTAGCCCTTTCCAGGGCTTGGCTCAGTTCAGCATCGCGTATGCCGCGCCAGAGCGGATCATGGCGCGGCATACGCGAGGGAAACAGACCGATCGGATCAGGGCTGCCTGGTTAGCCGCCAGACGGCGGCCGGCCGACCATCATCGGCCGGAACCCGTAGCGGGGGGTGCCAAAGGCGCCGAACCCGCCGCGGCCGCCACCGCCGGCACCCGCCATCGGCATCCCACCTAGGGCGCTGTGGCCAGCTTGGCCGGCGGCGGCTCCGGTGGAGCTGGCGTAGCTGGCCAATTGGACCGGGGCGGAGTGGACGGCGGCCGCCGGCAGGGCGGCGGCCCAGGTCGGCGGGACCGAAAGCGGGCCGACCAGCGAGGCGTGGCCGATGGTTCCGGCGGCTCCGACGACTCCGGCACCGAGACTCTTGGCCGCGCCTTCAGCTGCCTTGGCGGCGCCTTCGGCGACCTTCTCGACAGCTTTGGTTGCCGGGACCAGGGAATGCGACAGACCGTCCATGTCCTTGAACGCGGTGGTGAAAAGTCGCATGGGCGACACCATCCGGATGAACATGTCGAACGGGCTGGACGCACTCAGCGTCGGCGATCCGGTCAGGCCACGCATCAGATCGCCGAGCATGCCGTTGAACGTGATGGTCGATCCGTCCCAGGTGATTGGATTGAGCAGATCTTCGATCAAGTTCGATGCGGCCGGGCCCGCGAGGCTGCCGAGCTGACCCGGCAGCGTCGTGGTCAGGGCGGTCAGGGTGTCGGCGTCGGTCGCAGTCGCCGTCCCGACGGCAAGTGCAACGGCGGCCTCCTGGGCTGCCACCCCAGCCGGGTTGACGGTGGGGGCCGGCGCCGTGAACGGCGTCAACCGCGATGCGGCCGCCGATTGCCCGGCATAGCCGTACATGGTCGTGGCGTCCTGCACCCACATCTCGCCGTAGGCGGCTTCGGTAGCCGCGATCGCCGGCGTGTTCTGTCCCAGGACATTCGTCGCCAGCAACGACATCAGCGTCTCGCGGTTGGCCTCGACCACCGCCGGCGGAACCGTCGCGGCGAAAGCCGCATCGTGAGCGGCGGCTGCCGCACCCGCCTGGGCAGCGACCTGCTCAGCCTGCGCCGCGGCCCGGTTGAGCCACTCCAGGTGCGGTTCGAACGCCTTTGCCATTGCCGCCGCCGCCGGCCCGTGCCAGTCCGCGGTCAGGTCGGCCAGCACGGTCGCATAGCTGGCGGTCGTGGTGTAGATATCGGCGCCGAGGGTTTCCCAGGCGCGGGTGGCGGCCCACAGTGGCCCCGAACCGGCGCCGGAGTACATCAGGGCAGAGTTGATCTCAGGCGGCAATGTGCCGAAGTCCATGGCGTCGACCTAGCTCTAGGAGACCGCGGCCGCGTTTGCGGCCTCAGTGGCGTCGTAAGAACGCGCGCTGATGTTCAACACCATCTCCAGCATCTGCCGCATGGCGGCGGCTTGGGCGCTGACCTGCTGGTAGAGCTCGGCGTGCGCGGCGAAATTAGTGGCGGTCAGCAGCGACACCGGGTCGGCGCCCGCCGGGGTGATCTGGGTGGTGGGGGCGGCCGCCGCCGCGTTTCCGGCTTCCATGTCCGAGCTGATGGCCTGCAGCTCTCGGGCGCTCGCGGCCAATACCTCCGGCTGTGTAACAACGGTCGACATGTCTATCTCCTCTTCGCCTGCAATCACGTACAGGGACTTGGCAGGAACCTTCCAGGACATTGCCAGGTTAAGCAGCGAACCGTGGATCGGAGAAGCGGCGAAACTCTTTGTTCACCCGTACGGGGCTAATGTTCATCGGCCGGCCCGAAGGCGTTGATTCGATGACGCTTGGCGTTCACCTTGGGCCCTCGCCGTTCACCAGGTGAGGGCGGTCAATGGATGAGACCGAGCGACCGCCGACATCGGTCGGAGTCGGCCTGGCCGTCGTGCTCTAGTGGTCGCGAGTGTGAATCTCACGACGCAACTCACCGCTGAGGCGTCGTGAGATTCACACTCGGCGTTGGGGAGACGGGCGTCAGCCCTCGCGGAGCACCGTGAGCAGGCGGCGTGCGGCTTCGACACGGCGCTGCGCTGCGCCGGTCAGATTGTCCAGTGCGCATTCGGGATCGGCCGGCGGTCCCAGGTGGCCGCAGCCGCGTGGACACTCATCGATGGTTTCGGCGAGGTCGGAGAATGCCAGCAGCACGTCGTCGGGTGCGATGTGGGCCAGGCCGAACGAGCGGATTCCCGGGGTGTCGATCACCCAGCCCGATCCCGCCAGGCGCAGTGCCACCGACTGAGTGGACGTGTGACGCCCCCGGCCGATGTCGGTGACCCGTCCGACGGCCCGATCAGCCTCCGGGACAAGGCGATTCACCAGAGTGGATTTGCCGACGCCGGAGTGCCCCAATAGCACCGTCACCTGGGATTCCAGCAGGGGAGCGACGGCGTCGAGCGGGTCGTCGCGGCCCGCGGTGACCACCGTGAGGTCCAGGTCGGCGAACTGGTCGGCGAAGGGCGCCGGATCCGCCAGGTCAGTTTTGGTCAGGCACAGAATCGGCGCCAGCCCTCCGGCGTAGGCGGCGATCAGCGTGCGATCGACCAGACCGGTGCGCGGCGGGGGATCGGCCAGCGCGACCACGATCAGCAGTTGGTCGGCGTTGGCGACCACCACCCGCTCGGTGGGGTCGGTGTCATCGGCGGTGCGCCGCAACACCGTTCGTCGCGGTCTGCGCCGCACGATGCGGGCCAGCGTGTCGGGCCGGCCGGACAGGTCGCCGACCACGTCGACGCGGTCGCCGACCACGATCGGGGTGCGCCCCAGCTCGCGGGCGCGCATCGCGGTGACCTGAATGTCGGCCGGCCCGTCTGGGCCGTCGAGGACACAGCCCCAGCGGCCGCGGTCGACGCTGACCACCATGGCGGATTGGGCGTCGGCGTGCCCGGGGCGGATCTTGGTACGCGGCCGCGAGCCGCGGCCGGAGCGGACTTTGACGTCGGATTCGTCGTAGTCCTCCGGTTTCAAGCGCCGGCCCCCGCGTCGGCCAGCATGTCGGCCCACATCCGGGGGAATGCCGGCAGGGTCTTGGCGGTGGTCTCGATGTCCTCGACCTCGACGCCGGGGACCCGCAGGCCGATGATCGCACCGGCGGTAGCCATTCGATGGTCGGCGTAGGAGTGCCAGATTCCGCCGTGCAGCGGGGTCGCGGTGATCAGCAGGCCGTCGGCGGTCTCGACGCTGTCGCCGCCCAGCCGGTTGATCTCGGTCGTCAGCGCCGCCAGCCGGTCGGTCTCATGCCCGCGCAGATGCGCAATGCCGCTCAGCCGCGATACCGAACCCGGGGCCGCCAGGGCAGCCAGTGCCGCCACCGTCGGGGTGAGCTCGCCGACGGCGCGCAGATCCACGTCGAAGCCGCCGTAGCTGCCCGGGCCCTGAATCTCCAGGTGCGCATCGGCGTGGCGCAGCCTGGCGCCGGTTGCACCGAAGACCTCGATGATGGCGTCGCTGGGCTGTACCCCCACAGCCGGCCAGCCGGCGATCCGCACGCGGCCTCCGGTGACCACGGCGGCCGCCAGAAACGGGGTGGCATTGGACAGGTCCGGTTCGATCTCCCAGTTGCGGGCAGCCGGCGTCGCCGGTGTGACCCGCCACCGGTTCGGGGTGGCGTCCTCGACGTGTATCCCGGCTTGGCGCAGCATCGCCACCGTCATCGCGATGTGCGGGGCGGACGGCAGGGTCGCCCCGGTGTGCACCACGGTCAGTCCGTCGTCGAACGCCGCGGCAGCCAGCAGCAGGCCGGAGACGAACTGCGACGACGCGGAGGCGTCGATCGCCACGGTGCCGCCGGCGACGGATCCGGTGCCGTGGATCCCGAACGGCAGCCCGTCGCCGTCGACCGTGATGCCCAGGCTGCGCATCGCATCCAGCAGTGGCGCGATCGGCCGCGTTCGGGCCTGCTCGTCCCCGTCGAATGTGACGGTGACGGTGCCCAGTGCGGCCAGTGGCGGCACGAACCGCAGTACGGTGCCGGCGAGCCCACAGTTCAGTCGGATGTTCGGCTCGGGGTCGATCTTGCCGCTGATCGTCACGTGGTGGGCTACGGCCTCGACCCGCAGGCCCAGGGCCCGCAGTGCGTCGAGCATCAGGTCGGTGTCGCGACTGCGCAGGGCGCCGGAGAGGGTGGAGACGCCACCACCTCGTCCGGCGGCCAGCGCGGCCAGTACCAGCGCCCGATTGGTCTGCGACTTCGAGCCGGGCACGGTCACCGTCGCGTCGATGGGAGCGGTGGGCATCGGTGCCGGCCAAGTCGTCACGGTTTCATCCTGCCAGCGCGTGGCTCCAACGCTGGTATCGGCGGTTCGTAAGGTTTTTTGCCGGCTGGCTTCCTGGTATCACCCAACTGTTTACCCACCATCATTAGTGTCGGCGGCATGGCTCTGGCGTCGGGCTCGATTTTTGCTGAGTACACCATCTTGAAACTGTTGGGTGCTGGCGGGATGGGCAAGGTTTACCTTGCCCAGCACCCCCGGCTGCCCCGACGCGAAGCACTGAAGATTCTGCGCCGGTCGCTGAGCGCCGACGACGACTACGAGGAGCGGTTTCGGCGGGAAGCTGAAGCCGCCGCCGTGCTGGTGCACCCGAACATCGTGCGTGTGCACGACCGCGGCGAATACCGCGGTCGGCTGTGGCTGTCGATGGACTACATCGAGGGCGAGACGCTCGGCGAGCTCATCACCCGCAAGTTCCCGGCCGGGATGCCGGCTCAGATCGCCATTCCGATCGTTGCGAGCATCGCCGATGCGCTGGATTACGCCCACGGGCAAGGTGTGGTGCACCGCGACGTCAAACCGAGCAACATCTTGGTGACCGAGGACGGCGACGAGGTGCTGACCGCCGTGCTGGCCGACTTCGGCATCGCCCGGCAACTGAGCGGCCCCACCGGGCTGACCGCCAGCAATCTTGCCATCGGCACCATCGCCTACGCCGCACCCGAACAACTGATGGGTGCCGAAGGTCTGGAATGCGCTGACCAGTACGCCCTGGCCGCCACCACTTTCCAGATGTTGACCGGAGCACCGCCCTATCAGCACGAGAACCCCGTGACGGTGATCAGTCACCACCTGAACACACCGCCTCCGCTGCTCAGCGACCGTCGTCCCGAGCTGCAACAGTTCGACGACGTGCTGGCCGCGGCGCTGGCCAAAGACCCTGCCGAGCGATTCCGGGACTGCTCGGACTTCGTCGCAGCCCTGGCCGAGCAACTTGCCGACCCGGACGCCGATGGCGAGTCCGACTCCGCCAGGACAGTCGTGCGGGGCGTCGCGCGTGCGCTGCCGGCACCTCCGCCGAGCCGGCTATCGAAGCTGGCGCGGCCCGCGGTCCTGGTGCCCCTGGGCCTTGCGGTGGTGGGATCGGTGGCGGCCATCGTCCCGCGCCTGCTGGCCGAGGAGCCGGCCGACCCGGCGGCGATCGCCGCCGGTGGTGCACCTGCGGCGGCTGTGGCGCCGCCACCCAAGGCGCCGGCGTTCGAGGGCACCTACCGCGTCGATGCCAACCGGGCTGGGGAGAAGTACAACGGCGTCCCCAACCCCGAGCCGCCCAACGTGAGCACCTGGTGGGCCGTCAAATCGTCTTGTGACGATTCGGCGTGCACGGCGTCGGCGACGATGCTGGACGCCAAGGATCACCGGAAGACGGTGAAGACGCCGTCGGGCGGCAATGAATTGGCCCTTGAATTCACCGGCGATACCTGGCGGTCGCAGCCGCAGACCGTGCACACGCCGTGTATCGGTGTCGACGGGCGACAGGACAGTCAGACCACCACCCAGGTGCTCACGCTGGAGCCGACCATTCCGGGCGTCCTGCACGGCGCGATGGTCGCCACCGTGGAAAGCAACGAGTGCGGCCAGCGCGGAGCCCAGATCTGGGTTCCGGTGGTAGCCAGCCGATTCGGTGACGTTCCCGCGGGCATCAACCCGTCCGTCGAGATGGCCAAACCGGCCAAGCCGGCCTGATCATCGCCTGGGCTCCGCACATCGCATAGCGATCCCGGGCACGGATTGGACTTCGTGCGGGCCGGGGTGGACGCCTCCTTGGCGGCTCTGAATGGCTCGGCATTGCGTCACTGAAACATTAGAGTGCGCACGATTGCACGGCCTATTGCTATGTTGCTTTCGAGTAATTCAAGGTTGCTCGACAGCTTTCGCCTGGCCGAGCAGCGGTTGCCGAGTCCGCGTCGTCGGGCTGCCCGAAGGAGCATCAGTGAATCACGTACGCGGTCCGTTGGGCGCCGTTGCCATCGCAGTCGTGGGAGCGGGCTTGATCGCACCCACCGCTGCGGCTGCGCCGTCGACTGCCCTGCAGATTCCCGGGTTGCGCTTGGCCGCCAACGGCACTGCTCTGCCGCTCGGCGGCGGCACGGCGTTCATCATCGGGGGCAGTGGGCTGGCCACGCCCGGCCCGTCGTACGTGGACGCCGCCTTGTCGCTGTACCTGGAGCCGCTCGGATTCACCGGCACGACACAAGTCGTCACGACACCAGAGCAGCTCTACCCGTTCTTGGGTCCCTTCGGCGGCGCGCTGGATGAGTCGGTGGCGCAGGGGCAGCAGAACCTCTACGACGCGATCATGGCTCAGTACCAGAACGGAGACCTGAGCGCCGAGAATCCCGCGGTGGTGTTCGGCTGGTCGCAGGGCGCAGTCATCGAGTCGCAGCTGCAGTACCAGCTCGCCGGTGCGGGCGTGCCCAGTGACTACGTGCATTTCGTGATGATCGGCAATGTCAGTTCGCCGAACGGCGGCATGCTGGAGCGCTTCAATCTGCCGGACAATGCGCAGCCCACTCTTCCGAGCCTAGGTCTCACCTTCAGTGGAGCCGCACCCTCTGACCTGTACCCGGCAGAGGTCTACAACCGTGAATACGACGGCTTCGCCGACTTCCCTCAATACCCGATCAACTTCTTGTCGGTTCTCAACGCGATCTTCGGAATTGCCTTCCAGCACACCACTTATCTGGGGCTGACGCCCGATCAGATCAGTGATGCGATCCTGCTGCCGAATGCGTCGCCGGATTCGCTGACCAACTACTACATGATTCCGACCGAGGGACTGCCGCTGCTGTATCCGCTGCTGTTCTTCGGAAGCGGCGGTCAGGCGCTCTACGATCTGTTCGAGCCGGTCACGCGCATCCTGGTGAACCTGGGCTACGGCAACATCGAGCACGGCTGGAGTCAAGGCCCCGCCGATATGCCAACTCCGTTGGGATTCCTGCCGGATTCGGCGACGCTGTCGGCACTCATGCAGGAGTTGCCGCAGGCGCTGAGCAACGCCTGGCAGCAAGGCGTCGCCGACTTCTTCGACGAGATCTTCCACCCGACCAACACTCCGCCCGGCTTCATGGCCGAGATGGAAGGCTTCATCAACGCGATCTCCGACACTGGTATGGCGGACTTCGGGTCGACTTTCCCCACGCTGGATGACCTTTTCGGTACCTTCCCGCCGCACACCGGCATTCCATTCCTGGACGTGGGCACCGCACTGTTGTTCAACTTGCCCCAGATCAACTACGACATCTTCGCCTCGGAGTTGGCCGACGGCGACCTCCTCAACGCCATCGGCCTCCCGCTCGCCGTTGACCTGGGCATACTGCCGCTCGCCGTGCTGGGCGCGTTGATCTGACCCGCCCAGCGCCTATCCGGCGCTGGGCGGCCGGTTCATCACCCGGTGGCGGTAGCCGTATCGGGGAACGAACCGGAAGCCGGTGGGCCCGCCGTTGGCGGCGGCACTGGCCCCGGGCAGACCTGCCATGCCGGCCACCCCTGCCATTGCGCCGCGCGGCATCGCGCCGGACTCCGCAGCGGCGACCCGGCTGGAAACCAGTGTCGCGGCAGCCTGATTGGCCGACGTAGGAGCCATCGGCCAGCTCTGCGGCACCGACAACGCCCCGACCTGGATGCCCCGGCCCAGCGCGACCGACGGCGACGCGGAGCCGAACCCCGGCGTGTAGGAGGCTGCCGTGCCCGCTTTCGCGACGTCGGCCACCTTCGTCAGTTCGGTGAACAACGCCCTGACGTCGCCGACCGCCTGACCCGATACCTCGTGACCGTTGAGGCCCTGGCCGACCATGTCGATGAGCCGGAACGGTCCCATGGCCGAGTTGGAGTAGCGGGTGAGTGTCGTCAACGGAGTAACCAGCTGTTGCAGGAACGCGGTCCACGGCGACACGGCGGCGGGGGGTGTGGCGCCCGTGCCCGGGACCACGGGCGCCCCGGTGGCCGCGCCCGCCTGAGTGAGCGACTGCAAGGAGGTCAGCCCCTGCGACGTCGCCTGGGAGGTAGCCTGCGACACCGCGGAATTGCTGACGGCCTGGGTGGTCGCGGTGGCCTGCCCAGCCTGTGCGGCCGGATTGGTGGTCTGCGGCGGCGAGGTGAACTCCGACAGCTGCGAAGCCGCCAGGGAACCACCTGCGTAGGCATACATCGCGGCGGCGTCCTGGGCCCACATCGCCGCGTAGTGGGCCTCGGTTGCCGCGATGGCCGGGGTGTTCTGGCCGAAGAAGTTGGTGGCGACCAACATCATCAGCTGGGCCCGGTTGGCGAACACCATCTGCGGCGGCACGGTCATCGCGAACGCGGCTTCAAAGGCGGCCGCCGCGGCCTTCGCCTGGATGGCCGCCTGTTCGGCTTGCGCGGCCGTCGCCCTGAACCAGGTGGTGAAAGGCAGTGCCGCCGCGGCCATGGCGGTCGCCGACGGTCCCCGCCACGGACCGCTGGTCAGGTCCGCGATGGTCATGTCCACCGCGGCCGCGGTCACGCTCAATTCTTGGGCCAAGACATCCCAGGCCCCCGCTGCTGCCAACATCGGACCGGAGCCGACTCCCGCATACATCCGCGTGGAATTGACCTCCGGAGGCAGCGCCCCGTAGTCGATCACCAAGTCCCCTCGGGTGCTATCCGCCGAAGGGACGGCGTGGCATGACGGTCAATGCGGTGCCGTAGCGGGGACCGCCGAACCCGCGGAAGCCGGCGCCGGCCGCTCCCGCGGCCGGGATGCCGGGCATGCCAGGCATCCCCGTCGGCGGCGCGATCGGGGCGCCGCCGAGAATGCCACCCGCGGACGGCAGTGCCGCCGCGGCAGCGGGACCCACCGGCACCCAGGAGCCGCCGGAAACCGGGCCCAATGTGGACGCCGCCGCGAGCGGCGGAGCCCAGGCCGCCGGGACCGAGAGGCCGCCGACCGCGCCTGCGGCACCGGAGGCCGCGCTCGCCGCACCGGAGGCCGCGCTGGCGGCACCGGAGGCCGCGCCGGCGGCTCCCGACGATGCTGCCTTCGCGCCGTCGGCGAACAGCTTCTGCAGGCCGAGCACACCGCTGACACCACGCCACACCGCACAGACGTTGTTCGACTGCAGGTTCGAGCTGGTCACCAGTTGGGTCATCAGCTGGTTGCTCAGGTTGTAGTTCGGGTCGTTGAGGATGTCGTCGGCGCCATAAGTGGTGCTTTCAGCCGATTTCGCCAGGCTCTGCAGGGTGCCCGAAGCCTGGGTGGCCGTGGCGTTGCCAGCCGCCGAGGCGACCGCATTGGCATTCGCGGCGTCACCGCTCGGATTGGTCGGGTTGGGCGGCGCGGTGAA
Organism: Mycobacterium sp. SMC-15; assembly: GCF_045310925.1. Classification (NCBI taxonomy): domain Bacteria; kingdom Bacillati; phylum Actinomycetota; class Actinomycetes; order Mycobacteriales; family Mycobacteriaceae; genus Mycobacterium; species Mycobacterium sp. SMC-15. Next base: position 250,959 of record NZ_JBJIAJ010000006.1, read on the forward strand.
CTCGTTGAGCTGGGTCGCGGCGCTGGACTGGGTGTGATAGCCGACCATCGCCATCGTGTCCTGGGCCCACATCTCATTGTGCTCGGTCTCGGTGGCCGCGATCGACGGGGTGTTCTGCCCGAGGATGTTGGTGGCCACCAACTGCTGCAAGAGCTCGCGATTCGCGGTGACCGCAACCGGCGGCACCGTCTGAGCGTGTGCCGCCTCGTAAGCGGCTGCGGCGGAACGCCCCTGAGCGGCGGCCTGCTCGGCCTGCGCTGCGGTGAGCTCCATCCAGTTGATGTAGGGCGCCGCGGCGGTCGCCATCGATGCCGATGCTGTGCCGAGCCATTCCTCGGAGGTCAGCTGGCTGATGACCGCCCGGTACTCGGCCGCAGCAGATTTCAGTTCAGCGGCCAGCGCGCTCCACGCCGACGCTGCCACGACCATGGGCTCCGAGCCGGGCCCGGAGTAGATCATGGTGGAGGTCACCTCAGGCGGCAACGACAAGTAGTTCATCGCGGTGACCTAACCGGCCGCTGCTGCGTTGGCAGCCTCGGTGGCGGCGTATGCGTTGGCTCCGCTGCTCAGGGCGTTCACGAACATCTCGTGGACGGCCACGGCCTGCGCGCTCACGGTTTGGTAGGCCTGGGCGTGGGCGGCGAACTGGGCGGCGGTCAGCGCGGATACCTCGTCGGCGGCGGCCGGCACCACGCTGGTGGTGGGTGCCGCGGCCGCGGCACTGTGCGCGGCCATCGACGAACCGATGGTTCGCAGATTGGCGACGGCGGCCAGCAACGCTTCGGGCTGCGTTGTGACGAACGACATGAAGGCTCCTCGTCGAAAGTCTTTTCAGGTTCCGCGATCGCTCCATTGCGGATCGCGTACGCCCTTGAGCGCAGACCCGACGCTATGCGATCCGACGCCCGACACACAGCCACGAAGGGGACTTTTCGGAGACTGTCAGCAGTTGTTCATTGACAGTTGGAAAAGGCACCCGAAACATTCACCGAGCAGCCCTCTGGCGTTGGTTTGCCTTCACCCATTGTTCACTTTGTCGACGCGGCGTCAGCTAACAGACGGAGCGTGGATTCACGCCCCGGCGCGCTGGCGGCAATGGTGCCTCGACGGGCGGAGGCGACCGGATTGAGCATCAACTCGTCCACCCCGAAGCGGTCGGCCAGTTCCTTCAGTTGGGTGAGCGCTTCGGATGCCGTACCGACCACGGCGCGCTCGAGTTCGCCCTGCGCGAGGAGGTGCTGTTGCGGCGTGAGCGCCGACTGCTTGGCGTCTTCGACCAGTTCTAGGCGTCCCGGTGGTTGCCCGGTAGCGGTCCGGGCCTGTAGCAGCAGATACGGAAGAATCAAAGCCGTTGCCTCGTCGTGTGTTTCGGCAACCACAGTGTTGACGGTCAGGAACGCGGTCGGCTCGGCGGCAAGCTCGCTCGGGACGAATTGTGACCGGTAGCACGCCAGTGCCTCATCGGTGTGCTCGCCGAACAGGTGATGGCCGAATACGTAGGGGAGTCCCTTGGCTGCGGCGATTTGGGCGGACTGCATCGAGGAGCCCAGCACGAACACCCGTGGCCTCGTAAGCGCGTGGGGTGTCGACCGCAGGACATAGGTCTGTTCTGCCAGTTGCACCGACACGCCCGCGGTGCCCAGCAGGGCGATCACGTCGGCGAGATTGTCGGGGAATTCGTCGATGTCGCGATCACCGCGGCCGGTCGCCCCGCGCAGCACCGCTGATGCCACCGGATCGGCGCCTGCGGCGCGTCCGATGCCCAGGTCGATGCGGCCAGGATGGGCGGCCTCCAGCAGGGCGAACTGCTCGGCCACTGCCAGCGGCGCGTGATTGGGCAGCATGACCCCACCCGAGCCCACGCGGATGCGCGAGGTCGCGGCGGCGATCATCGCGGTCAGCACCGCCGGGCTGGTCGCCGCTACCGAGGGAATGTTGTGGTGCTCGGCGACCCAATAGCGGGCGTAATCGAGGCTCTCGGCGAGCTGCGCGAGTCGCATCGTTGCCGCCAGCGCGTCTGAGGTGGACTGGTCGGTGCGGACCGGCGTGAGATCGAGGACGGAGAGGCGCACAGCGGCGATCTTGCCATCACTAGGACGTCTGTCGCCGTTCGTACACCGCGCGTTCTGATTTCGTTAACCCGGCTCACGCACAGTTGTGGGCGATGAACAGCGATACTGGGCCCCCGGAGCCGTGGGAGATCGGCCGTCCGCAGCCGGTAGTGCAGCAACTGGTGGCTTGCGGAGCGCTGCGCGGAGAAGTCCTCGACCCCGGAACCGGCTCGGGTCACCACGCGATTCATTATGCGGCCCATGGCTATTCGACGACCGGTCTCGATCATTCCCCGGCCGCCGTCGCGGTTGCGCGACGCAACGCCGCTCAAGCCGGTGTGTCCGTGGACTTCCAAGTGGCCGACGCGGTCGAACTCGTCGGGTTCGACGGTCGGTTCGACACGGTGGTCGACAGCGCGTTCTACCACCTGTTTCAGGACGACGAAGAAACCCAATTGCGCTATGCGCGCAACCTGCATCGGGCGACCAAGCCGCAAGCCCGGCTGTTCATGTTCGAGGCCGGACGCCACAACGTCAACGGTTGGCAGTTGGACGGGTTGTCGCCCGAGCGCTTCGGTCCGCTGCTCGAATCCGCCGGGTGGCGTATCGACCACATCGGGACCACGACCTATCAGGGCACTTTCGCGCCGAACGCCTTCACCGACATGATCGCGGTGATGGAGACGATGGGCCGCGAGGACCTGCTGGCAGGAGTCCGCGCCCTGGCCGAGCGCTTCGCGTACCTGCAACCGCTGCTCGAAGACAACCTGGTGCACATGCCGTTCTGGGCGGTCACCGCCACCCGGATCGATTAGCTGTCACCATGAAGGTATGTGCGGGCGTTTCGCGGTAACCACCGATCCGGCGTTGCTGGCCACGCGCATCGACGCGATCAACGAGATTCCGGCCAGCGCTGACGTTGACCCGAACTACAACGTGGCGCCTACCGACCCGATCGTGACTCTGGTCAGCCGGCACAGCGAGCCACATGCACCCCGCGACCAGCCGTCGCGGCGGTTACGGCTGATGCGCTGGGGACTGGTGCCGCCGTGGACGAAGGCCGGTCCCGACGGTGCGCCGGCGCCCGGCGGCCCCGTGATGATCAACGCTCGTGCCGACAAGGTCACTACCTCACCGGCGTACTCCGCGGCCGCGGAACGGCGGCGCTGCCTGGTGCCGATGGACGGCTACTACGAATGGCGCGCGGCGGGGGTTCAGAGCACCGGCAAGACGCCGTTCTACATCCATGGCGACGGCGAGATGCTGTTTGCGGCCGGCTTGTGGTCGGTCTGGCGACCCAACCGGCTCTCCGATGCGGTACTCAGCGTCGCGATCATCACCACCGCGGCCGTCGGTGAACTCGCCGACATTCATGACCGGATGCCTTTGCTGTTGCCCGAGATTCATTGGGACTCCTGGCTGGATCCGGACGCTGCGATCGACACCACGCTGCTGTCGCGCCCCCCGGACCTGGCCGGGATTGCGGTGCGTGAGGTCTCGACGCTGGTCAACAGCGTGCGGAACAACTCACCCGAGCTGATCGCGCCGGTCGAGCCGCAACCCGAGCAGGGCTACCTGCTCTAGCCTCCGACCAGACTGCGCTTCTGGGTCGCGTACTCCTCGTCGGTGAGTATCCCCGCATTGCGCAGCTCGGCCAGCTCCCGCAGTTCGATGTCGGCGCCCATCAACAGCCCGAACGCTGAGGGCGTGGGCAACTCCGGCAGGTCGTTGGGCGGCGGCACCGGCGGCGGGGCGACGGTAGCGGCCGTGGGGATGCGCAGGCCCCGGGTGGCTCCCGCCCCGGCCCTTCCGGCCACGCCGGCTGCGGCCATCCCCACCGCGGGGATCACCGTCTCGCCGGCGGCCACGGCCGGGACGGCGGACGTCGCGGCGACCGTACCGACGGATGCCAGCGACATGCCGATCTGCGGAGCCGCCACCGCCGGTGCGGCCGACGCCCAGGCCAGCGGAACCGACAGGCCGCTGATCGACGTCGCCGAGGCAAGGTTGGCCGAGATCGGCAGCGCGCCGGCCATCGCAGCCCGCAGCAACTCCTGGCCCACCTCGGCGGCGCCCATCGCGTCGAACAGGAACGTGCCGAGCGCGTCGACACCGAACGTGCCCATCGAGTCCACAACCAGCTCGACGCCGGCGATGCCGACCTCCATGGCGGGCTCGCTGATCAAGATCGCGTCGGCGCCGATGGCCTCGGCCAGGGCAGACGAGGACTCCAGCGCATGGGTGAGTCCGGTGACGACGCCCTCGCCGTGGCCCTCCGAGGTGGTGGCGGCCGCATGCATGACGGCCGCTGACTGCGCGGACGCGGCGGCGGAGTTGGTGGTGCGCGGTGGTTGCCGGAACGGGGCCAGCCTGCTGGCGGCGGCGGCACCGGCGGCGTAGCCGTACATAGCGGTGGCGTCCTGGGCCCACATCTCGTAGTAGTGGGCCTCGGTGGCCGCGATCGCGGGAGTGTTCTGGCCGAGAAAGTTGGTCGCGACCAAGGTCATCAGCAGGCTGCGGTTGGCGGCGATGACCGGCGGCGGCACGGTCATGGCGAAAGCGGACTCGTAGGCGGCGGTGGCGGAGCGGGCCGCTATGGCGGTCTCCTCGGCCTGGATCGCGGCGGTGTGCAGCCACTGGGCGTACGGTGCTGCCGCGGCGGTCATCGCCCGCGCGCTCGGGCCTGCCCAGCCGGCGCCCAGTTCGGTGAGCACCGACGTGTAGGCCAGGCCCGCGCTGTGCAGCTCTGCCCCCAGGGCGTCCCAGGACGACGCCGCGGCCAGCAAGGGGCCGGCGCCCGCGCCGGAGTACATCCGGGCGGAGTTGACTTCCGGTGGCAACAGTGCGAAATCCATGGTGCTACCGGCCGAGGAGGCGCCGCTTCTCCTGGGTGAACTCTTCGTCGGTGAGGATTCCCGCATCGCGCAGATCGGCCAGCTCGCGCAGCTCGCCGGAGATCCGCGTGATCGGTCCGCTCAACGGCCGTACCGGCGGCTTTTCCGGCTTCTCGGCTTGGTCGCGCAGCTTGACCATGGCGCGAGGCGCCCGTTTGGGGGTTGCCTTCGCCTTCGTGGTGGCCCCGCGACCCCGCCCGACGCCGGCGGTGGCCCGTCCGGCCAGTCCGGCGGCGCCGATGGCGGCCAGCGGTAGCGCGCTGGCCCCGGCCGCAGCGGTCGGGAGCGCGCCCTGCGCGGCGGTCGCCAACGCGCCACCAACCTGCTGGATCACCGTGGTCGTTGGCGCCGCGGTCGCCCAGGACTGCGGGACCGACAGGCCGCTGAGGGTGGCTGCCTCGCCCACCTCTGCGGTCACCGGCGTGACCGCACTGGCCAGGGCCATCTCCGGCAGAAGTTCGCTCTCGATCTCGCCGACCCCGATCAGGTCGATACCGAAGGTGCCGGCCGCGTCCACGCCGAAGGTGCCGGCCGAGTCGATGACAAACGTGCCGAACAGGCTGGAGGCCAGCGCCAGGTAGGACGCCGCCAACCCGGGTTCCATCGCCGCCGCCGAACCGATCGAGCTCGTCAGCGCCGCATTCGATCCCGCCGCCGCCGACCCCGGTGCGCCGAGGCCCTGCAGGGCTTGCGTGACCGCGGAGACCGCGGTATCAGCGTGGCTGCCTGCCGCGGTGGCGGTGGACTGGCCGACCGCGCCGGCCTGATTCGCCGCCCCGCCGGGGTTGGTGGTGCGCGGGGGCTGGGTGAACGGGACCAGCCTGGTGGCGGCGGCGGAGCTGGTGGCGTAGCCATACATGGCGGTGGCGTCCTGGGCCCACATTTCGTAGTACTGGGCGTCGGTGGCCGCGATGGCAGCAGTGTTCTGCCCCAGGTAGTTGGAGGCCAGCAGGGACGTCATCTGGGTCCGGTTGGTGGTGACTACCGGGGGAGGGACGGTCATGGCGAACGCCGCGTCGTAGGCGGCGGCGGCGGACCGGGCCGCCGCGGCGGTGTGTTCGGCCTGGGCGGCAGTGGCGTGCATCCACTGGGCGTACGGCGCCGCGGCGGCGGCCATCGCGGTGGCGCTGGGGCCGGCCCAGTCGGCGGTCAGCTCGTCGATCATCGAGTCGTAAGCCAGGCCCACGCTGTTCAGTTCGGCGGCCAGCGTGCTCCAGGCGGAGGCGGCGGCCAGCAACGGCTGTGCACCCGCCCCCGAATACATCCGCATCGAATTGACCTCTGGTGGCAGCATTGCGAAATCCATTGTCAGACAGTCCTGTTGGTAGTAGGCGTCATCATGCCTCCTGAATTTCCCCGGTTCGCGCCGGTGCGAAGGGCGCGGGGCGCACTCGGTCGCCGTGACCGTAGCGAGCCAACTTGAAGTGAACCTGAAGAACGCGATGGCGGGCGAAAGCCGCGCCGCCGGGATCTCCCCATCGCGGCGTGACGGTGTTATCAATGGACCATGGCCGATTCCCGGTCCGCCGACCGCCGCGGCGGCACCCCCTTCAGTGTGGGGACGCCGCGGGTGCTGGTTGTGGAGGACTCCGAGACCATTCGCGAGATGGTCAGTGAGGCGCTGGCCGATGCCGGCTACCTCACCGACACCCAGCGCGACGGGCACGGTCTGGAGGAGGTGCTCGACGGCTTCCGGCCGGATCTGGTGGTACTCGACGTCATGCTGCCGGGGCGCGACGGCTTCGCGCTGATGGACGTGATCTTGCGCTGGGGCGAGGTGGGGGTGGTGTTGCTCACCGCGCGCGACGGCTTGCCTGACCGGCTTCGCGGTCTTGACAGCGGCGCGGACGACTACGTGGTCAAGCCGTTCGAGCTGGCCGAGCTGGTGTCGCGCGTCGGTGCGGTGCTACGCCGACGGGGACGGCTGCCGGCGGCCGTGCAGTTCGGGGATCTGATGGTCGATGTCGACGCCGGAGTGGCCGCCCGTTCGGGCACCCCGCTGGGCTTGACCGCCACCGAGCTGCGGGTGCTGGTCTACCTCGTGGAACAACGCGGCCGCATCGTCAGCAGTGCACAGATCCTCAACGCGGTGTGGGGCTATGAGGCCTACGACCCCAACCTGGTGCAGGTCCACATCAGCGGGCTGAGGCAGAAGCTCGAGGTGCACGGACCGCGGATCCTGCATACGGTGCGCGGGATCGGATACCGGCTGGAACTTTCGGCTTCATGACCGCCACCCCCTCGCTGCGGCGCCGGCTGACGGTGATGGTGCTGGCGTTGCTGGTCATGCTGATGCTGGCGATGGGGTTGGTGATCAATGCCACGTTGACCGCGTTGGCAACACGCAGCGTGCACGAACGACTCGCGGCGGCTACCGCGCGGGCGGATTCCTTGGTGGCGCTGGGGATCTCGGCTGAGCAGATGTCGGAGCAACTCAACGGCGGCATCATCGCCGCGCTGGTCGTCACTGCCGACGGCACCAGCTACGGCGACCCGGCGATCGAGCCCGACGCGACCACCGGGTCCAAGATTCCGGCCCCGCCGCTGGAGCCCGATGACACCGCGACGGTCCTGGTGCATCCGTTGGCCAACGGCGACCGGGTGATCCTGGTCGCCGACACCACCGAGTCCGACGAGACGCTGCGCAGATTGCGGCGCTTGATGATCGAGGCCGGCGTGGGGACTCTGCTTCTCGCGTCGACTCTGCTGGCCGGTGCGAGTCGTGCCCTGCTCGCGCCGCTGGACCGTCTCACCGACCTCGCCCGCGACATCACCACCGGGGACCGGGGCCGGCGACTGCGCCCCGACCGCCCCAAGACCGAACTTGGCCGGGCGGCAGAAGCTTTCGATGACATGCTCGACGAGTTGGAGGACTCCGAGAAGCGAGCGCAGCGCGCCGCGCAAGGGGCACAGCGCGCCGAGGCCGCGGTCCGGCGTTTTCTCGCCGACGCCGCTCATGAACTGCGCACCCCGATAGCGGGAATGCAGGCCGCCGCCGAGCAGATTGCCGGAAACGTCAGCGCGCAGGTCGGCCCGTCGATCGGCGAAGAGGCGATCGAACCCGAAGTGCTGCGCCAGCATCGTCGCGCCAGCCTGTTGTTGACCGAAGCGCGGCGGGCCACCCGGCTGGTCACCGACATGCTGGATCTGAGCTATATCGATGCGGGATTGCCGTTGGAGCTCAAGGACGCCGACCTGGTCGGCATCGTCGACACCCAACTGGATCGGGCAGCGCTGCTTGCCCCGCAACTGCGGATCGGGCGCACGGGCCTGGACTCCGTAGCAGTCCGGGTCGACCCCACGCGGGTGGCGCAGATTCTGTCCAACCTGCTGGACAACGCGCGCCGCTACACCCCGCCGGGCGGGCAGATCAACATCGACGTCGCTCAACACGGCGGTGCTGTCGCGGTGGTCGTCACCGACACCGGCATCGGTGTTCGTAGCGAGGATGCCGAGCGGATCTTCGATCGGCTGGTGCGCCTGGACAGCGCCCGCGGCCGCGACCACGGTGGTGCTGGACTGGGGCTGCCGATCGCGCGGGCGCTGGCCCTCGCGCACGGCGGGACGCTGACCTGCGTTCCCCAGGACGGGGGCGCCTGCTTCAGGCTGGTCATCCCGGGGCGGCGCAGCGAGCCGCTGCCCCCCGACGTCCCGCCGGGGGTCGCGCCGCGGGGCGTGGGCTAGCGGCGTCGCAGCAATGGCTGGGTGCTGCATCGGAACGCGCCGCCCAGCGACCGGCTGATTCCGAACTCGACATACTCGACGGTGACGCCATGGTGTTCCAGTTGCTCACCGATCCAACCGAAGACCGGATCGGTGACATAGACGTCGGGGGAGATCGGCAAACCGTTGGTGGCCAGATCCTTGGTCTGCGAAGGCGAAACCGGAATCCGCTCCCAGGATTTCAGCGCGGCCGGGACCCCGTCGAGCAACGCCTCTTCGCAGACGACCAACAACCCGTCGCGGATCAAACCGAGCGCGCAATCCAAGTGCAAGATGTCGGGGGCCAAACGGACGACCTCAACGGTGTAGCCCCGCGGGGCGAGCAATTTGTCCAGCCAGCGCGCACCGAGCGCATTCGACGCCAGCCCCGATGTCCCCACAAAAACATGCTTGTCGAGCACCAGCACGTCGCCGCCCTCCAGGAACGGCCCGGGCCCCAGCGTCGCGTCGCCGTCGTCGGCGATCTCGGGAGCCGGAACGGCGACATAGTCACACGGCGCCGGATACACCCGCTCGAGTAGGACGTCGCGGACCGGCAAGACCTCCCGGCGGCGGTGCCGAAACCGAAGTGATCCCTCGATCACGACGTCTCCGATGGTGAAAAACGGGTCGCGCACAAAGAAATTGGCGTATCCGTCGGAGCCGGCTGCGGTCTTCTCGGCCGCGGTCAACATCCGCGGACGTAGCACTTCGACACCGTAGCGGTGCAATACCGCCTCGAAGTTGCGTCGTTCCTGCAGCCACAGTTGCTGCCGCTGCGGGCAAGCTGTACCGAAATCCTCTCCGGCGGAGATCGTTTCGTTCGATCCCGAGGGAAGAAATTCCAGTTCGGCGTCCGGGATGTCTTGCGGCAGTGCCAGTTCGGACTGGGCGAGCACCACGGTGTGCAGCGGCGCAAACTCGCTTTCGACGAAGACCTCGGTCACTGGCGCCTCACCATGCGGAACTAGGACTGCACGTACCCCTGTGGGTTGACGGTGTCGACCCACAGGTCCACGCCCAGGTCGCTGCCGGGCACGCAGTCATAGACCGACAGGTCGGTGACACCGGAGTCCACCAGCACGTCTTCGCACAGCAGCGAGTTGCCGGTGTATTCGGTGGCCGGCTTGGTCACGATGGCGTAGGCGGCATCGGCGTAGACGTCGGGCGTGCGGGCTCGCGCCATCGCTTCGTCGCCGCCGAGCAGGTTCTGCACCGCGGCGGTCGCGATCAGGGTGCGCGGCCACAGCGTGTTGGACGCGATCCCGTGCGAGCGCAGCTCTTCGGCCATGCCCAGTGCGCACAGGGTCATACCGAACTTGGCCATCATGTACGCGGTGGGCTTGAGCCATTGGGGCTCCAGCCGGATCGGCGGGGACAGCGTCAGGATGTGCGGGTTCTCGCGGCCGATCATGTGCGGAATGCAGGCCTGCGACACCGCGTAGGTACCGCGCACCTCGATGCCGTTCATCAGGTCGAAGCGCTTGAGCGGTACCTCGAGGATCGAACCGAGGTTGATCGCCGAGGCGTTGTTCACGCAGATGTCGATGCCGCCGAACCGCTCGACCGTCGCGGCCACCGCACCTGCCACGGAGTCTCCGTCACGGATGTCACCGACGATCGGCAGCGCCTGTCCGCCGGCCTCTTCGATCTCGGCGGCCGCGGTGTAGATGGTGCCGTCGAGCTTCGGATGGGGTTCGGCGGTCTTGGCGATCAGCGCGATGTTGGCGCCGTCGGCCGCGGCCCGCTTGGCGATCGCCAGGCCGATGCCACGGCTGGCACCCGAAATGAACATGGTTTTCCCGGAGAGCGGGCCTGTGTTGGGCATGGCTGTCAGCCTATGCCGTGGAGGTCTGCTGCGGGTGGCCGGCGCTCAACGCCGGACCGTTTGCGGTGGCCCGGCACTTTCACATCTGACAACCGGCTTACGACGTAAACTGAGGCACCAATCGCCACCGACATGCGGATCGGGTGATCTTCGTGTCGGAGCACTGAGAAGGGGTGGTCTGGTGGATGGCGGGGTGGACGCTGCGGCCACGGGCGACGGCCTGCGCTCGTCGCCGCAGTTGAGCCGTGACGGGATCCTGGAAATGGCCATCGACTTCATTGACCGCCAGGGCCTGTCGAAATTGACGATGCGCGCCTTGGGTGCGGCCTGCGGCGTCGAGGCGATGGCGCTCTACCGCTACGTGCACGGCCGCGGCGACCTGCTCAGCGGCGTGGTCGACCACATCATCGATCGGCTCTACGCCGATCAACTCGCGGCGCGGCGCCAGGAAGACGGCTGGCAGGACTACCTCATGCGGCTGGCTCACGGCGTACGACAGATCGCCCTTGATCATCCGGAGGTCTTTCCGCTGGTCGCCACCCAAGCGCCGGAGGCGCCGTGGGTTCGGCCCCCGCTGCGCAGCCTGCGCTGGATGGAAAGTTTCCTCGACACGCTGATCTCGTACGGATTCGACGACGGCGCCGCGGTGGCGGCCTACCGCTCCTACACCACATTCCTGATCGGTCACCTGCTGTTGGAAGTGTCCGCGCGCGGCGCCGCACTGCACCCGGACGAGGTCCTGCTCGATGACGGTGGCGAGCGGGCGGGGCGCAATCTGACCGACTACCCGCACCTGCGGCGCCTGCAGCCGATGTTGTCGCAGGATCGCAGCACCGCCGAGTTCGAAGAGGCACTGGAAGCCATGCTGGATCGACTGGAACTGCTGCTCGCCCAACGCTGAGGCAATCGGCGCCACCTTCTGGGGTTTACGTTGTAAACATCGGGGTATGTCTCGTGGTGCAACGTCACATGAGGGAGGAGCTTCACGATGGGACTGGCAGACAAGGCCAAGAACGCCGCACAGGACGTCGCGGGCAAGGCCAAGGAAGCCGCCGGCAAGGTCACCGGCGATGACGGCCTGAGGAACGAGGGCAAGGCCGACCAGGGGAAGTCCAGCCTGAAGAAGGCCGGCGAGAACATCAAGGACGCCTTCAAGGACTGACTGGCGCAAACGCCGCCCCGTGCGCTGACTACGGCGCGCGGGGCGGCGGCGCATTCGTGGGGTGACCCCGGGCCGCGAGGGCTCGCGGACACCGCCCTGGGGGTCTGCCCGCCCCGGTTTACAACGTAAACAAACCGGCGTAGCTTCGACCCCATGCTGTCCGGTTTACGGCGTAAACTCACCCGCTGCGCGGTTTGGCGCCGCACCTCGGCCGCCTCGGAGGGGGCGGCAGTAGCTGGCGCCACCGCATTGGTGGTCGGCGGCTTTCGCGGGGATAGGGCGTTCGTCGCCCAGGAGGGCCCTGCGGAAGACCAGCTGCACGTCCTGCTGGAGCGCCGCGGCTCGGCGCTGCTGGTCCGTGCGGGTGGCAGCATCGACGCGTCCAACGTCACCGTCTGGCGCCGCCTGGTCGGCGAGGCGGCCGAGGTCGCGACCGCGCCCGGACCGTTGATCATCGATACCAGTGGACTGGAGTTCATGGGAATCTGCGCCTTCGCGGTGCTGGTAGAGGCATCGGTCGGCTGCCGCCGGCGCGGTATCAGGCTTTGCCTGGTCAGCGATCAGCAGATCGTCGCCCGGGTGGTGGCCGCCGCGGGTATCGATGCCGCATTGTCGTTCGCCGCGACCGTCGACGACGTCCTCGGTGACGCCCCCCGCGACGAACCCGGTTCGGTTCTGGAGGGCTGAACGGCTGACGGCCCGGTCAGGGAGCCTGAATGTCGGCGGTGACCGCACCGGTCAACCGGATCAGGTCCGCGGGCGCCACCGCTACGTCCCAGCCGCGTTGGCCCGCGCTGCACAGCACCCGGTCGAAATCCAGCGCCGAGGCGTCCACCGCCGTCGGCAGTGCCTTGCGCTGCCCGAAGGGCGAGATCCCGCCCAGCACATAACCGGTCGCCCGTTGTGCCGCCGCCGGGTCGGCCATGGTGGCCTTGGGCACCCCGAGTGCGGCGGCGACTGCCTTCAGTGACAGCTTCGCCGGCACCGGTAGCACCGCCACCGCCAGACCGTGCGGGACGGTGATGACCAGCGTCTTGAAGATCTGCTCGGGCCGCACGCCGTCCGGCCCCTCGGCCGCGAGCTGCTCGACGGCTTCGGCGCCGAAGGCGTGCTGGTCCGGCTCGTGCCGGTAACGCAGCACCTCGTGGGGCACCTGCGCGGCGATCAGGGCCGCGATAGCTCGGGTTGCCGCGCGACTCACCGCGCCAGGATACGGGCCGGAAATAGCGCCATGGCCGACGCTGTTGAGTAAGGCAGTTCGTGTGGTCGCTGCGCCAAGTCGTCGATCACGGCCCTAGGATCGGAAAGGAGTCGCCGATGTCAACGGCGATCGGTCTGCTGGAACGCAAGCTATCGGCTGGGCCGGTTGCGGGCACCGCGACAGAAGGGACAGCGGCGATCGAGATGGCTGACGGCGAGAGTGCGTCCGGTACCGGAACCGAAGCTTCGGCAGAAGCCAAGGCCCCGGTGCGTTCCGATGAGACCGACGAGCAGCTGACCGCTCGGTTCGAACGCGACGCGATTCCCATGCTCGACCAGCTCTATGGCGGTGCGTTGCGCATGACGCGCAATCCTGCCGATGCCGAGGATCTGCTGCAGGAGACCATGGTCAAGGCCTATGCCGGGTTCCGTTCGTTTCGGGAGGGCACCAACCTCAAGGCGTGGCTGTACCGCATCCTGACCAACACCTACATCAACAGCTACCGCAAGAAGCAACGCACGCCTGCCGAGTACCCGACCGACAAGATCACCGATTGGCAGCTGGCGGCCACCGCCGAACATTCGTCGACGGGGCTGCGCTCGGCGGAGGTGGAGGCCTTGGAGTCGCTGCCCGACACCGAGATCAAAGAGGCGCTGCAGCAGCTTCCCGAAGAGTTCCGGATGGCGGTGTACTACGCCGACGTCGAAGGGTTCCCCTACAAGGAGATCGCCGAGATCATGGATACGCCGATCGGCACGGTGATGTCGCGCCTGCACCGCGGTAGACGACAGTTGCGCGGTCTGTTGGCCGACGTCGCCCGCGACCGTGGATTCATTCGCGATGGCCAGGCTCCCGAGGAGGTGTCGTCGTGACCGAGCGCTCGCGAGACTGCAACACCTCGCCGGCCGGGGGCGGGTCCGACGCCGACTGCTCGGAGGTGATCGCCGAGGTATGGACGCTGCTGGACGGCGAGTGCACGGCCGAGACCAAGGCCAAGCTGCGCCAGCACCTCGAGGAATGCCCGGGCTGTCTGCGGCACTACGGGGTCGAGGAACGGATCAAGACGCTGATCGCCAGCAAATGCAGTGGTGACAAGGCTCCGCGGCGGCTCTATGAGCGGGTGCGGCTGGAGATCAGTCGGACCACGATCATCCACCGCGAGGGCTAAGGCGATCGCAAGCGCGGCGGAGCCGGGCGAAGCGGGTCGCCGTCGCGGCATAGATCTAAAAAGACCCAGACTTGGGCGCTAACCGAAGCAAGCCCGGCCTGCGGCCGGGCTTGCGATCAGCTGTGCTGGCGATCAGCGAACTGGACCTACGCTCTAGGCGTTGGGTCGCTTGCCGTGGTTGGCTTTGCTGTGCTTGCGATCGCGCTTCTTGCGGCCACGTTTTGCCATGATTGGCCCTCCTAGCAGGTATACCGGCTGACCAGTCTCTCATGCCGCCGGGTGTGACGCGGTGGCGGGGCCTCCCGTCGGCCCCGCCACCGCAGCCACCGCGCCTGTATTCGCCTCAGTGAAAGGTCCGCGCACCCGCCAGGGTCTGCGGCACGAGTGCCGGCGGGGTCGGCGGGGCCGGCGGGGTTTCGAGCGCGGGACCCGCGGACATGGGCGCACCGGGCGGCGTCAGCGAGCTGACGTCGGTCGGCATGATCGAACCCACCCCTGGCACCACCTTGTTGAGCATGCCGTTGAGTACCTGCAGGAAGGAGTTCGCGGCGTTCACACCGGCCGCGGAGCTTCCGGCGGCGGGGCCGGGCATGCCGAGCGGGGTGGGGGCGCCCAGCGGCGTGGGCACGCCGAGCGGGCTGGGGGCGCCCACGGGAGCCGGGGTGCCGAGCGGGGCCGGAATCGGCATGGGGTCATCGACCAGCGTCGGGGCAGCTTTGGCAGACGCAACGCCGAATCCGAGCGTGGCCAGCGTCATCGCGCCGGCGCAGACCAACGTCAGCCGGACTCGTGGCTGGGCAAAACGGTTTACAGACAACGCGCTACTCCTCAAGTTCGATCTCGACTTGTGCCGCGTCACGGCGATTTCGTCACGCGTTCAAAACACTCGAGTAACGGTGCTATGCAATTGTCACAGGAGAAACACGACACGATCACGGATCGAACTCTCTACGTCCTCTTATTTATCTTGGAGTTCGCTTACCCGAGCGCCCTGCCCGACGGGCTGAGGCGGTTGTGGTTCGATAGGGCCTAGCTTTTTGGATGTACGTAATCGTCGACTGGGTGATGAACGAGGTGAAGATGGCCGAGGACGTTCGCGCGGAGATCGTGGCCAGCGTGCTCGAAGTCGTGGTCCGCGAGGGCGACGAGATCAACGAGGGCGACACCGTGGTGCTGCTGGAGTCGATGAAGATGGAGATCCCGGTGCTGGCCGAGGCCGCGGGCACCGTCAGCAAGGTAGCCGTGCAGGTCGGTGACGTGATCCAGGCCGGCGATCTCATCGCCGTGATCAGCTGATCGCAGCCGGTGTGAACGGCGCAACCTAGCCGATGTCCACACTCGGTGACCTGCTCGCCGAACACACCGTTTTGCCCGGCAGTGCGGTGGACCACCTGCATGCCGTGGTCGGGGAGTGGCAACTGCTGGCGGACCTGTCGTTCGCCGACTACCTGATGTGGGTTCGTCGTGACCCGGACGCCGACGGCGCATTGGTGTGCGTGGCGCAATGTCGGCCCAATACCGCGCCCACGGTGCTGCTCAGTGACGCCGTCGGCACCGTCGTGGTCCCGGAATGGATGCCGCTGGCGGTTGCGGCGTTCGATTCCGGGACGATTTGGCGCGAAGGCTCGGAAGGCTCTGCCGGACAACGCAATATGGAAGCGGTGCCGGTCCGGCACGGCGGCCGTATCGTGGCCGTGCTCACCCACCAGACCGCGTTGACGGGTGGGCGCGAATCCAGCCGGTTGGAAGCGGCGTACCTGGACTGCGCCGCCGACCTGGTGCACATGCTCTCCGAAGGCACCTTCCCCGACGTCGGCGACATCGCGGTGTCGCGCTCGAGTCCGCGGGTGGGCGATGGCTTCATCCGGTTGGCCGTGGACGGCACCGTCCGCTACGCCAGCCCGAACGCGGTGTCGGCCTACCACCGCATGGGGCTGGCCGCCGAGCTGGCCGGTCACGACCTGGTCGCGATCACCCGGCCGCTGATCTCGGACCCGTTCGAGGCGCACGAGCTGGCCGAACATGTGCGTGAGTCACTGTCGGGCGGATCGAGCATGCGGTTCGAGGTCGACGCGGCCGGGGCGGTGGTGCTGCTGCGTACCCTGCCGCTGATCGTGCATGGCCAGCCGGCGGGGGCGGCGGTGCTGGTTCGCGACGTCACCGAGGTGAAGCGCCGCGATCGCGCGCTGCTCTCGAAGGACGCGACCATTCGAGAGATCCATCATCGGGTGAAGAACAATCTGCAGACCGTGGCGGCGCTGCTGCGCCTGCAGGCCCGCCGCACAGCCAGCACCGAAGGCCGCGAGGCGCTGCTGGAGTCGGTGCGGCGGGTGTCGTCGATCGCCTTGGTCCACGAAGCGCTGTCGATGTCGGTCGACGAGGTGGTGAACCTCGACAAGGTGATCGACCGGATCCTGCCGATGATGAACGACGTTGCCAGCGTGGATATCCCGATCCACGTCGCCCGGATCGGATCGATCGGTTCGCTGGACGCCGACCGGGCCACCGCGTTGATCATGGTGATCACCGAACTGGTGCAGAACGCGATCGAGCATGCCTTTGAGGCAGAGGCGGACCGCCGTGCCGTGACCATTCGAGCCGAGCGCTCGGCACGTTGGCTCGACGTCGTGGTCCACGACGACGGTCACGGGTTGCCGGAGGGGTTCCGGCTGGAAACCTCCGACCGGCTCGGGCTGCAGATCGTCAACACACTGGTGTCGGCGGAGCTCAACGGCTCGCTGACCGCTCGAGACGCACCGGGCGGCGGGACCGAGATGGTGCTGCGCATTCCGGTCGGCGGTCGCCGCCTGCGCCAGGCGTTGTGAAATCGGGCCCGACACAAAACGACGCGGCCCCGACCAAGTCGGGGCCGCGTCGTTGTCTGTCTGAGGGTCAGACCCCGCTGCGCGCCCGGGTACGGGCGTTGCGGCGCTTGAGCGCACGACGCTCGTCCTCGCTCATGCCGCCCCACACACCGGCGTCCTGGCCGGTCTCCAGCGCCCAGGTCAGGCACTCGGTGACCACCGAGCAACGGGTGCAGACCTGCTTAGCGGAAGCAATCTGAGCGAGAGCCGGCCCGCTGTTTCCCACCGGGAAGAACAGCTCCGGGTCCTCGTCGCGACAGACCGCCTTGTGGCGCCAATCCATAGGTCTCCAACTCCTTACTTTGGGCGCAGCGGAGTGCGCTAGTGCTTTTCGGCTGTTATAAGCGGCGCAAGAAATGATTACGGCTTGCTCCGATCGCTCGATCGTGTCACAGCCTGGACAGATGTCAAGGGTGCGCTTTATCACGTGGCCCAGGTCACGTTTGCGAGGGGCTGCTCCCAGCATGCCCTCGCGGGTGTACTACAGTGGGCTTAACTGTGCGCTCATCGAGCGATTTGAGCGCTATCTCCGCAGGTCAGCGGGATTTCTCCACCAGGGGCGCGACGACGCTCAGGGCGTCGGGTACTGCGCGGAACGTCATCGTGCTACGCAGCCCCAGATATTCGCCATCGATCTGAGTCGCTATCGGTGTGTCGCCCGCATCCACCCGCAATGCGGCCACGTCGTCGTCGCGGATGAGCTGTTTGGCGCGCAGCTTCGGCCGTTTCGACAGCATCTGCCGCACTAGCCTCAGCGTGGGTAGAACCTTCATGCTGGTGGTCGCGAACACGCCCATGCCCGCCTCGAAGGTGGTGGCGGGGTTGGTCCACACGCATCGCTCGTCGGCGTAGGTCCACGGCGCGCAGTTCGAGACGAACACGAAATGCACCCCTTCGACCGGTGGGTCGTCGCCCAGTTGCAGGGTCAACGTCGGCGCGCGACGGGTGGTGGCCAGCACCGCGGGGACCGCCGCGCGGATATAGCGCAGCGGGGTGACGGCGTTGCCCTTCTCGCGTTCGGCTTCCACCGCGGCCACCACCTCGCCGTCGACCCCCATACCGGCGTTGAGGACCGACCACCGCTCGCCGCAGTCGATGAGACCGATCCGGCGCCACGTGGGGCGGCCCCCAGGGGGGTTGATCAACTCGATGAGCTGGTTGGTCGCGGCGATCGGGTCGGCTGCGATGCCCAGCGAACGGGCGAACACGTTGGCCGACCCGCCGGGCACCACCGCCACCGCGGGCAGGTGCGCCGGAGGTGGCGAGCCGGGGGTGCCGAGCAGGCCATTGACCACACCATGCACGGTCCCGTCACCGCCATGCGCGATGACCAGGTCGATGCCGTCGCGGCACGCGGCCTGGCTGATCTCGATCGCATGGCCGCGATAGTCGGTGTGCACCACGGTCAGGTCCAGGCGGCTCTTCAGCGCGTGGGCAAGTAGGTCTCGGCCCGCCGGCGTGGTGGACGTGGCATTGGGGTTGACGATCAGCACGGCACGCACGGGATACGAGTCTATGGGCATCGAGGATGTGGGACCGGGTGGTTACGCTGGCGGCGTGAAAGCCGTCGCTGACTCACCGCGCGCTGTATGGGGTGCGGGCCTGATCGTTGCAGTGCAGGGCGTGGCCGCGCTGGCGGTCGCGGCGGTGTTGGTGCTGCGGGCATTTGCCGGCGCGGACCAGCACGACGCGAATGGCTACGGTACTGCAGCATGGTTCGCCTTCGTCGGTGCCGCCGTCTCGGCAGCCGGTTGGGCGCTGCTGCGGGGCCGGCGGGTTGGGCGCGGCATAGCGGTGTTCGCCAATCTGCTGCTGCTGCCGGTCGCCTGGTACCTGGGGGTGGGCTCACACCGCTGGGGCTACGGCGTGGCGGTCGGCGCGGCGGCCGTGGCGGTGTTGGCGGCGTTGTTCAGTCCGGCGGCGCTGCGCTGGGCGGAACGGCGCCCATAGCCGACAGGATCGTGTGGAACTTCGTCACGGTTTCGGCCAGTTCCTCATCCGGGTCGGATTCGGCGACGATCCCGCCGCCGGCATGGGCCAGGGCCGATCGGCGGTCGGCGGACAGTTGCGCGCAGCGGATCGACACCACCCAGCGGCCATCACCGCCGGCGTCGCACCAGCCGACCGCCCCTGCGTAAAAGCCCCGGTCGCCCTCCAGTTCGGTGATGAGGTCGACCGCAGTCGCCGTCGGCACCCCGCCGACCGCAGCCGTCGGGTGCAGAGCCAGCGCCAAATCCAGTGCGGTGATGGAGGTGTCGCGCAGCCGGCCGGTGATCGGGGTGTTCAGGTGCCATACCGCGGAGGTGCTGCTGAGCTGCGGCGCCGGCGCGATGTCGAGTTCGGTGCACAGTGGCTCGAGTGCGGCACGCAGCTGGTCGACGACCAGCTGATGCTCGTGGCGGTTCTTGCCGGACTCGGCCAGCGCGGCGCCGTTGGCCGCGTCAACGGCGCGGTCCGGTGAGCGCGGCGCCGAGCCGGCGAAGGGTCGGCAGGTGACCCGGTCGCCGTCGCGGGCGACCAACAGCTCCGGGCTGGCGCCGACCAGGACGGAGCCGGCGTAGGCCGGCCCGGCCGCACTCAGGTCGACCAGATAGCCGTAGCCGCTCGGGTCGGCGGCGACCAACCGGTGCAGGAGTGTGTCGGCGTCCAGCGGGGCATCGGCGGCCAGGCGCAGCCCGCGGGCCAACACCACTTTGTGCAGGGATCCGTGCGGTGCGGTCAGTTCGTCGAGGGCTCGGCGGATCCGGGCGCGGTGCTCGTCGGGCTGCGGAATCTGCGCGACAACGTGGACCGCCGGCAGCGCGGCGCCACGCGCGGGCGGCAGCTCCTCGTCGCGTCGCACCCCGCGTGGGACGAACAGTGCCGCGGCGGAATTCGGGCGGAAAGGCAACGCGCCCACCACAATCGGTGCTTCGCCGCAGGAAAGTGCGGCCTGGGCGGCGGCGACATCGGCGAATCCGGTTGTCATCGTGTCGGCCGACAGCGTCCCAGCGGGTCCGGACAGCACGAACGTCGGTGTCGGCAACCTCAGGCTCCCGGTCCGGTCAACCCGAGTGCGACGAGCTGGCGCACCCCGTGTTCGAAGCCGCAGACGGCCAGCGACGCCACGGCCATCCCGAACCGCGCTCCATCGGCCAACGGCAGCTCGAGCCAGCGGGTGATCACCGCCCGGGAGAAGTGGCCGTGACCGACGAACACCACATCACGCGAGGCGAGCTGCCGCAGCGCCAACGCGACCATCCGGTCGGCGCGGTCGCTGACCTGCGCCACCGACTCACCGCCGGCACTGCCGTGCGTCCAGATCAGCCAGTCGGATTCGGACTGGCGAATCTGTGCGGTGGTCAACCCTTCGTAGCGCCCGTAGTCCCACTCGGCGAGGTCGCCAGAGATCTCATCGACGTGCAGTCCGGCCAGCTCGGCGGTCATCTGGGTGCGGCGGCGCGGGCTGCAGATCACCAGCGGGTTGTCCAGCGCAAGCTTGGTCAGCGTCGCTCGGGCGGCGGCGGCCTGGCGCCGCCCCACCTCGGTCAACTCCAGATCGGTGCGTCCAGTGTGCCGACCACTTTGGGACCACTCGGTTTCGCCGTGACGCAGCAGCAGAAGTCGGTGCTCCTCGATCCCCACGCCCGTCGATTCTGCCCGACGGCGGACACCGACCGGCGTTTGGTGCTCCCGCGGGGCAAGCCGTGCCAGTATGTCGGTGTGACGGGGATGCGGATCTTGGCGGTTGCCAACCAGAAAGGCGGCGTGGCCAAGACCACGACGGTGGCGTCGCTGGGTGCGGCGATGGCCGAGCTGGGCCGGCGGGTGCTGCTGGTCGACCTCGACCCGCAGGGCTGTCTGACCTTCTCGCTGGGGCACGACCCCGACAAGCTGCCGGTATCGGTGCACGAAGTGCTGCTCGGTGAGGTGGAACCCAACACCGCGCTGGTGCCGACCGACGAGGGGATGACCCTGCTGCCGGCCAACATCGACCTGGCCGGTGCCGAGGCGATGCTGCTGATGCGGGCCGGCCGCGAATACGCCCTGCAGCGGTCGCTGGCCAAGCTGGACGACGAGTTCGATGTGGTGGTCATCGACTGCCCGCCGTCACTGGGTGTGCTGACCCTCAATGGTCTGACCGCGGCCGGCGAGGTGATCGTGCCGCTGCAATGCGAGACCCTGGCGCACCGAGGTGTCGGCCAGTTCCTGCGCACCGTCTCCGACGTCCAGCAGATCACCAACCCCAAGCTGCGTCTGCTGGGAGCGCTGCCCACGCTCTACGACTCGCGCACCACCCATAGTCGCGACGTTTTGCTCGACATCGCCGACCGCTACGAGCTGCCGGTGCTGGCCCCGCCGATCCCGCGTACGGTGCGTTTCGCCGAGGCCAGCGCATCGGGCGCGTCGGTGATCGCGGGGCGCAAGAACAAGGGCGCGCAGGCCTATCGGCAGCTGGCCGAGGCGTTGCTCAAGTACTGGAAGAACGGCAAGACGCTGCCCACGTTCACCCCCGAGGTCTAGCGCCCTTTCGCGCGAGCGTGCCGCCCTTTCGCGCGAGCGTGCGCGTCTGTACGGCGACACGCCGGTTGGCGGCGTACGACTATGCACCCTCGCGCCGGCGGAGCTGGGCGAAGCGGGTCGCCGCCATCAGCCCAGCGCGACGACGGTGTCGCCGCGCTGCTCCAGCACGGTCGGACCCGACACCGCCGGAAACACCGTCGAGACCCCGGGTGGACGACCGACCGGGATGATCCGTTCGGCAGTGCCGGTGTTCTGGTCGAAAACGCCGACCCCGTCGGTCACCGGGATCAGCAGGCGGCCGGCCATCGCCGCCGCCGGCCCGAGCGGAACCGCGGCTCCCGAGCGCGGGATGGTGTAGCGGTAGGTCAGGGTTCCGGAGTCGAACACCATCACGGCATCGCCGGTCCACCAGCAGATCAGCCCGGTGGGCCGCGACACCGGCAGTGCGGCGCTGTCGGGGGAGGGCTTGGCGGGCAGCAGAGTCTTGGCGATCGTGCTGCCGGTCTGGTCGACGACCTCCACCCGGGGCTGTGGGGTCGGCAGATAGATCGCGGTGTTGGCGCCGGCGTCCGAGTCGGTCACCGCAAGCACCCGTGCGCCGGAGTCGGCTGTCACTCCGCGCTCGGCGATGTGCTGGGTCTCCGGCTCGTCTTCTTCCTTGCCCGCGCGCAGCAGGGTCAGTTGCAGGTCTGTCTGGCCCGGGCAGGCTTCCAACACCGAGACCGCCGAGGAGGCTGCCGCCGCCGAGACCAGGGTGCAGCCCTGGCCGCGGCCGCGTGCCGACGGCTTCACCCGGGCGTCGATCTCCCCGTAGGACAGCACGCGGACCAGGTCCGAACGCCACAGTTCCAGGCGGGTGGAGCCGACGGAGAGCACCGAACTGCCTTCGGAGGTGACCCGCACGGTCCGGTCGGCGTAGCTGGTTCGGGCCGGTCCGCGCAGGCCGTCCGCGGCGACGACTGAGCTCACCTGACCGCAGCCGCGGGCATCGGGGTAGACCGCGACCGCATACCGGTAGATCCAGGAGACCCCGCACAGGTCGACGTCGCGCGAATAGCTCCAGCGCTCCTCCCCGGTGGCCGGGTCGCGCCCGCTCATCTTCGGGCCCTCGCCGGTGATCACCGTGCCGGAGACCAGCACCGGTGCCCAGGTGGCCGGACTGGACGTCGTCCACAGTTGAGACAACGCTGCCGGCACCATCGCCGCCGATGGGGGATTGGTCGCCGAGTCCGATGCGGGCCGGCTGATCGTGGTGCGGGCATCACTGGTCCACCAGATGACCACCCCGACAACGACGACCACGACCGCGATCACCGCCGCCGCGACCAGATCGCCGGAGGTGCGCCGCTCGGGTCGCACCATCTGGGCGGCCTAGCTCAGCTGCCGTTCGCGGCAGCGGCCGCGGCCTTGTTCGGACGCCGACGGCGGCGACGACGCGGGGCACTGGGCCCGGTGGCGTCGGAGGAGGGGGCGGTGCCGGTCTCACCCGTCTCGACGGTCGGCAGGGCGCCGTCGGCCGCGCCCGCCTGACCGCCCCCGCGGGTGCGCCGCCGCGACCTGGTGGTGTTGCGGGGTGCCCGCTGTCGGTCGGCGGCCGTCTCGCGGGTCTCGCCTTCGGGCCGCTTGGCCGGTGACCGGCGCGCCTGGCCGATGGAGCTGCCGGCGTCGGTGGGAATGTTCAGCTCGGTGAACAGGTGCGGAGAGCTGGAGTAGGTCTCCGCCGGGTCCGGGCAGCACAGGTTGAGCGCCTTGTCGATCAGGGTCCAGCGAGCCAGCTCGTCCCAGTCGACCAAGGTGACGGCGACACCGGTCTTGCCGGCGCGGCCGGTGCGGCCGATGCGGTGCACATAGGTCTTCTCGTCGTCGGGGCACTGGTAGTTGATGACGTGCGTGACGTCGTCGATGTCGATGCCGCGGGCGGCCACATCGGTGGCCACCAGCACGTCGATGTCGCCGGTGCGGAACGCCTTGAGTGCCTTCTCGCGAGCCACCTGGTTGAGGTCGCCATGCACCGCACCGACCTTGAACCCGCGCTCACCCAGGTCGTCGGCGACCTTCTGGGCGGTCCGCTTGGTGCGGGTGAAGATCATCGTGGCGCCGCGGCCACGGGCCTGCAACACCCGCGCCACCAATTCGGCCTTGTCCAGCGCGTGCGCCCGGTAGACGAACTGCTCGGTGGCGTCGTGCACCGCCGACGAGTGCGGCGCCTCGGCGCGGATGTGGGTGGGCTGGTTCATGAAGCTGCGGGCCAGCGTGATGATCGGGCCGGGCATGGTCGCCGAGAACAGCATGGACTGCCGGTCGTCGGGGATGCGGGCCAGGATGCGCTCGATGTCGGGCAAAAAGCCCAGGTCCAGCATTTCGTCGGCCTCGTCGAGCACCAGCACGGCCAAGCCGCCCAGCTGCAGGTGTCCCTGCTGGGCCAGGTCGAGCAGCCGGCCCGGGGTGCCGACCACCACGTCGGCGCCGGCCTTCAGTGCTTCGATCTGCGGTTCGTAGGGCCGGCCGCCGTAGATGGCCTGCACCGACAGCGGACGGTCGCCGGCGGTCAGGTACTTGGCCGCGTCGGCCAGGTCGCCGGAGACCTGGATGCACAGCTCACGGGTGGGCACCACGACCAACGCGCGGGGCGCACCGGTCAGCGGTCGGTCCGGGCTGGTGGTGACCCGCTGCAGCAGCGGGATGCCGAAACCGTAGGTCTTGCCCATGCCGGTGCGGGCCTGGCCGATCAGGTCGTCGCCGGCCAGGGCCAGCGGCAGCGTCAGCTCCTGGATCGCGAAGGCGTGCTCGATACCGTCCTCGGCAAGTGCGCGGACGATCTCGTCGCGAACGCCCAGTTCGGCGAAGCTCGGAGGGGTGGTGGGGACGGTGGTGGAGATCAGTGGGGTCATGCGCGGGCAGATGCCTTTCGAAGTTGGCGCGGTATGTCAGTCGATCGCGGTGCGGGTCGGGGCGCACACACTGCGACGGTCGATACTTTGCCCATCATTCGAAGGCACCGCCGGGGGCCCTGCACTCGCCTAGTAGGCGGGCCAACCGCGTGTACGCACATTGCGCGGCAGCGCCGAATAGGCACTGCCTGGGGCTCATACTACCTGGTCGGGCCGGGCATCGGTCCACCGCCGCGGAACGCCTACAGTGTGGTGATGAATTCGGTTCCCTCCGCCGACGCGGAAGCGCAGACTTCCCCGCCGCGGCTGTCCGCCGATCATCCCGGTGTCAACGAGCTTTTCGCGGTCCTGGCCTACGGCGAGGTGGCCGCGTTCTACCGGCTCACCGACGAAGCCCGGATGGCGCCCGATCTGCGTGGCCGGATCTCGATGGCGGCGATGGCGGCCGCGGAGATGGGCCACTTCGAACTGCTCCGCGAAGCGCTTGAGCGCCGCGGTGTCGACGCGGTCGCGGCGATGTCGAAATACGCTAACGCCCTTGACAATTACCACCGGTTGACGATGCCGAGCACCTGGCTGGAGGCATTGGTCAAGACCTACATCGGCGACGCGATGGCCGCCGACTTCTACCTGCAGATCGCCGACGGGCTGCCCGACGAGGTGGGCGACGTGGTGCGTGCGGTGCTCGCCGAGACCAAGCACTCGCAGTTCGTCGTCGACGAGGTGCGCGGCGCGGTCACGGCCAGCACCAAACAACGCAGCCGGCTGGCGTTGTGGTCGCGCCGCCTGCTCGGTGAGGCGATCACCCAGGCCCAGTACGTGTTGGCCGACCGCGACGAACTCGTCGATCTGGTGGTATCCGGGGCGGCCGGGCTGGCCCAGCTGGCCGGGTTCTTCGACCGTCTCCAACACACCCACGACGAACGCATGCGCGAGCTGGGGTTGGCCTAGCGCGTCGCCGCGATAATGTCAGCGGGTGACCGGCGGGCGTGCCCAGGACCTGCGTGACCTCGCGCGGCTGCGGCGCGTTCGGGACCGGATCGACCGGGACTACGCCCAACCGCTGAACCTGGAAGCACTGGCTCGCGACGTTCACCTGTCCACGGGGCACTTGTCGCGACAATTCAAGCTCGCCTACGGCGAATCGCCGTACTCCTACCTGATGACCCGGCGGATCGAACGGGCGATGGCACTGCTGCGGTGCGGGGACATGAGCGTCACCGAGGTCTGTTTCGCGGTCGGCTGCTCCTCGCTGGGGACGTTCAGCACCCGCTTCACCGAACTTGTCGGGATGCCACCGAGCCGCTATCGGGCGGAGACCAGGCACCTCACCGAGGGCATCCCGTCGTGCCTGGAGAAGCAGGTCACCAGACCGATCAGGAATCGAGAAGCCCCGGCCGGCGCGCGGCACTTACCGTGACCGCTATGAACATCACCATTCACTCGAGTTTCCTACCGCACGACGATCCGGAAGCCTCCGTCGCCTTCTACCGCGACGCGCTGGGCTTCGAGGTGCGTCTGGATGTCGGTAAAGGCACGATGCGCTGGATCACGGTCGGTCCTCCCAATCAGCCCGACACCTCGATCGTCTTGTGTCCGCCGGCGGCCAACCCCGGGATCACCGACGAGGAGCGCCGCGTCATCGCCGAAATGATGGCCAAGGGGACCTACGGCACGCTTCTGCTGGCCTCCGACGATCTTGACGGTGTCTTCGATCGGCTGCAGGCGACGGACGCCGAAGTGGTCCAAGAGCCGACGCAGCAGCCATATGGCGTGCGAGACTGCGCTTTCCGTGATCCCGCCGGCAACATGGTTCGCATTCAACAACGCTGAGAAGTCCGTTATCGCCGAGGGCGAACAGTCCGGTGCGCACCAACCGGACGCCCGTCCACTAGCCTGCTTAGCAACGCCCAACGCAAACGAAAGGGGCCGGCGTGGAGGTCAAGATCGGGGTCACCGACAGCGCGCGCGAACTGGTGATCAACAGTGCGCAGACGCCCGATGAAGTCGAGAAGCTGGTCGGCGCCGCGTTGGGCAAGGGCGCGGAGAGCGCGGGACTGCTGTCCCTCACCGACGAAAAGGGCCGTCGCTACCTGGTGCAGGCCGCCAAGATCGCCTACGTGGAGATCGGCGTGGCCGACAGCCGCCGGGTCGGTTTCGGGATCGGTGCCGACGCCGCTACCGCGTAAGCGGCACGTGTGACAGACCGCCCCAGGCGAACGCCACCGTCCCGTCGACGGCATCGTCCTTGGAGATCGGGCGGTCACTGTCCAGCCAGTACCGGGCGCAGTCGACGCTGATCGCGACCAACCCCACCGCGACCATCCGGGCGCGGTGCGGGTCCAGGCCGGAGTCACGGCTGACCAGGTCGAAAATCGCGTCGATGCACGACTCGGTGGCGACCCGCACCTGGACCGCTACCTGTGGCTCGGCGACGTTGTCGTTCTCGAAGATCAGCCGGTAGCCCTGGCTGTCGTGCTCTATGAAGTCGAAGAATGCCTGCACCGCCGAACGCAACCGCTGGCGGTTGTCGGTGGTGGTCCGCAGTGCCTGACGGACACCGGAGACCAGGTTTTCCACGTGCCGGGCCAGCACCGCCAGGTACAGCTCCAGCTTCGACGCGAAGTGCTGGTAGAGGATCGGTTTGCTGACGCCGGCCCGCTCGGCGATCTCGTCCATGCCGGCAGCGTGGTAGCCGCGGTCGACAAATACATCGCTGGCGGCGATCAGCAGCTGACCGCGTCGCTCGTCGCGGGGTAGCCGGCTGCCCCGACGGCCGCCCCCAGTCGACGCCTTGGCGCCGCTCGAGCGGCGGCCGGACGGCTGGGCGCCGTCCCGTTCTGCCGTGTCGATCGGTTTGCTCATCGACTCCTCAATCTGGTTCGGCCGGACGCCTGGGACTGGGTCCGCGACGGCCGGTGCGTGAGAGCGAGACTACGCGCTGCAGCCGTCACTTCCACCAGCGACATCCGCCAGTCCGCTGCCGATCAGCATTTCGAAGTCCTCGCAGCACCCTCCTGGCGTGCCGCAGAGTCCCAGCTCGCAGACCTTGTGCCATTCTGGGACGGTGACCTACGACCCGGGGCGAAGCGGCGGCGGTCGAGCCCCGGTGCTGCGGGATCGCTTCCGCGAGCCCCTGCGCGCCCAGCGTGACCCACTCGCGGCCGGTGCCGGGCGGCTGCGCTCCGACCGTGATGTGCACCGCCAGTGGCGCAAGCAGTCGTGGCTGGGCAGGTTCGTGTCCACCTATGGTTGGCGCGCCTACGCGCTGCCGGTGCTCATGGCTCTCACCGTCGTGGTGGTGTATCAGACGGTGACCGGCACGGGAGTGCGCACTCAGGCCGCCGACGACACAGTCCAGGGCCCGCCGACGATCGGATCGGCCGGTACTTCGATCATCGGTGCGCCGCCGCGCGGCCTCACCGAGTTCGACGTCAACCTGCCGACCGGCGTGCTGCCCAACGGCGGCCCGTTCACCGAAGCCGGCGACATGTCCTGGCACGTCATACCGGGAACGGAGCCCGAATTCGGTCAAGGCACCGAGAAGGTGTTCGCCTACACCATCGAGGTGGAGAACGGCATCGACACCACCGCGTTCGGCGGCGACGAGGCTTTCGCCCGGATGGTCGACCAGACCCTGCGCAACCCCAAGGGTTGGACGCACACCCCGCAGATCGGGTTCGTGCGGGTCGACGGCAGCAGCCCGATCACCCCGGATTTCCGCATCTCGCTGACGTCGCCGATCACGGTCCGGGAGGGCTGCGGCTACGAGATTCCGCTGGAAGCGTCCTGCTACAACCCGTCCTACGGGGCAAGGTCGGAGCCACGGGTGTTCGTCAACGAAGCCCGCTGGGTTCGCGGTGCCGTGCCCTTCCAGGGCGACATCGGGTCCTATCGGCAATACCTGATCAACCACGAGGTCGGTCACGCTATCGGCTATCAGCACCATGAGCCGTGCGACAAGCAGGACGGGCTGGCGCCGGTGATGATGCAGCAGACGTTCGGCACCTCCAACGACGACGCGGCGAAGTTCGACCCGGACTGGGTCAAGCCCGATGGAAAGACCTGCCGCTTCAACCCCTGGCCCTCGCCGATCGCCTGAGCCGGTCAGCTGCCGTGGGAAGGGTTCCCCGCGGTTTGTCGTTGCCCCCAGCAGCTGCTGTGATGGATTGGCGGACGCGACGTTGAGGAGATTGCCCGGTGCCGAATTCACTGCCGCCGCTGGTGGAACCGGCCGGCGAGCTGACCAGGGATGAAGTGGCGCGCTACAGCCGGCACCTGATCATTCCCGACGTCGGCGTGCAGGGGCAGAAGCGGCTCAAGAACGCCCGCGTGCTGGTGATCGGCGCCGGCGGACTGGGTGCGCCGACGCTGCTGTATCTGGCGGCCGCCGGCGTCGGCACCATCGGGATCGTCGACTTCGACGTCGTCGAAGAATCGAACCTGCAGCGCCAGGTCATCCACGGGATCTCCGACATCGGCCGCGCGAAAGCCGAAAGCGCCCGAGACTCGATCGCCGAGGTCAACCCGCTCGTACGGGTGCAGCTGCACCAGGTGCGGCTGGAGGCGTCCAACGCCGTCGAGCTGTTCGAGCAATACGACCTGATCCTGGACGGCACCGACAACTTCGCCACCCGCTACCTGGTCAACGACGCAGCGGTCTTGGCGCACAAGCCCTACATCTGGGGATCGATCTACCGCTTCGAGGGCCAGGTGTCGGTGTTCTGGGAGGACGCCCCGGCCGATGAGGCCGGCAATGAGCGCGGCCTGAACTACCGCGACCTGTACCCCGAACCCCCGCCGCCGGGAATGGTGCCGTCGTGCGCCGAGGGCGGTGTGCTCGGGGTGCTGTGCGCCTCGATCGGGTCGGTGATGGGCACCGAAGCGATCAAGCTGATCACCGGTATCGGAGAACCGCTGCTGGGCCGGCTGATGATCTACGACGCCCTGGAGATGAGCTACCGCACCATCGCGATCCGCAAGGACCCCGCCACGCCGAAGATCACCGAGCTGATCGACTACGACGCATTCTGCGGCGCGCTCTCCGAACAGGCCGCCGAAATGGCCGCCGGGTCAGCGATCACCCCGGCCGAGCTGCGCGAGCTGCTGGACTCCGGTCAACCGTTGACGCTGATCGACGTGCGCGAGCCCGGAGAGTGGGCGATCAACCGTATCGAGGGTGCGCAGTTGGTCCCGCAGTCGACGATCAACACCGGTGAGGGCCTGGCAAAGCTTCCGCAGGACCGAATGTCGGTGCTGTACTGCAAGACCGGTGTCCGCTCTGCCGAGGCCCTGGCCACCCTGAAGAAAGCCGGATTTGCCAATGCAGTCCATCTGCAGGGCGGAATTGTGGCGTGGGCCAAGCAGATGCAGCCCGACATGGTCATGTACTAGGCGCCAGAGACCCGGTGAAACCGTGCATACGGCGGTGACCCGCCGCGCCCGGCTCCGCCGTGCTTGCGATCACCGCGGTTAGTCTTATCGCGTGACCATCGAGCCGCCGCCCGAACATGTGCTGGCGACGTTCGGTATTCGCAACGTTTCGCCCACTCCGCTCGGTGCCGGCTGGGAAGACGGCTGGAGGTGCGGGGAAGTTGTCCTGTCGATGGTCGCCGACCATGCCAGGGCCGCGTGGTCGGCGAAAGTACGCGAAACGCTGTTCGCTGACGGCATCCGCCTGGCCCGCCCGGTGCGCTCCACCGACGGACGCTATGTGGTGTCGGGTTGGCGAGCAGACACCTTCGTCGGCGGCAGCCCCGAGCCGCGCCATGACGAGGTGGTGTCGGCGGCGGTTCGGCTGCACGAAGCCACGTCCAAGTTGGAGCGGCCCCGTTTCCTGACCCAGGCGCCGGTGGCGCCCTGGGCCGACGTCGACGTGTTCATCGCCGCGGACCGGGCCGCCTGGGAGGAACGGCCGTTCGCCTCGCTGCAGGCCGGTGCCCGGCTGGCCCCGGGCTCGGTGGACGGTCAGCGGTCGATCGACCTGATCAACCAGCTGGCCACCTTGCGCAAACCCACCAAGAGCCCCAGCCAGTTGGTGCACGGCGACCTGTATGGCACGGTGCTGTTCTCCGGCGCCGCGGCGCCCGGCATCACCGACATCACGCCGTACTGGCGGCCGGCCTCGTGGGCTGCCGGGGTGGTGGTGGTGGATGCCCTGTCGTGGGGTGATGCCGACGACGGGCTGATCGAACGCTGGGAAACGATGCCCGAGTGGCCGCAGATGTTGCTGCGGGCGTTGATGTTCCGACTCGCAGTACATGCGCTGCACCCGCGCTCGACCGAGGAGGCGTTCCCCGGGCTGGCCCGCACGGCGGCGCTGGTGCGTCTGGCGCTCTAGCCTCTCGTTTCTCGTTTCTCGCCGAACGTGTACTCAGCACGGGATTTCGGCCCTCAAAGTCAAGTGGCTAGTGCAACGCCGCTAGGCGGCTTGATCGAGGAGGGCGGCTAGGCGTTGGGCCGGGGTATC